>NZ_JBEPAA010000017.1:0-127079 GCF_040298365.1 Kitasatospora sp. NPDC001603 | reverse complement strand
ACACGACCCACGGACGAGACTCCCTCTTCCCCACGGACGGACTAACGAGCACATCAACCGACAGTCACGCGACTACGACTTTTGTTAGGACCTCTTAACGTCGGCGGATCTGTCCCCTGTCTCGGCGTTCGGCCTACTGTGCGGCCATGGATCTCTTCTCGCTGCCCAGACTCGGAGTCGTCGTCCCCCCGGAGAACCCCACGGCGGAGCCGGAGTTCAACCGCTTGATCGGTGCCGCCGTGCACGTGTACACCTCCCGCTTCCCCACCACGCCGGGGGTGGAGCTCCGGGAGATGCTGGAGACCTACAACCGGGTCCTTCCCGACACCCTCGACGGTTTCGGCGGCATGCGGCTGGACGCGGCCGTGGTCGCCTGCAGTGCCTCGCACTACCTGCTGGACCCGGCGGGCGACCGCGCCCTGTGCGAGGAGATGTCGAACCGCTCAGGGTTCCCGGTCAGTTCCTCGACGCAGGCGATCCTGGCCGCCTGCGAGGCGCTCGGGGTGGACCGGCTGACCCTGGTCTCGCCCTACCAGCCGTGGCTCACCGCGACCTCCCGCGCCTTCTGGGAGCGGGCCGGGCTCACGGTGGACGGCGTCGTCCTCGTGCCCGCCGGGACGGCCCCGGACGGGTCCGACCACTTCGACCCCTACGAGGTGACCACGGGCCGGATCCGCGAGCGAATACGGGCCCACCAGCAGGAGAACGGGATCCCCGACGACTCCGCGCTGCTGTTCACCGGGACCGGGATGGGGACGCTCGGCGCGCTCGCCGAGCTCGCGCGGGAGGACACCAGCGGGCGCCCGCTGCTCTCCTCGAACCTGGCGTCCGCCTGGTGGGCGCGCCGCGTGACGGGACGGCGGACCGGGCCCGGGACCGCCGGGGACGCGCATCCGCTGCTGCGACGCCTGGACGTCCGGGCCCGCTGGGCGGCCTGAGGCACCGTCGGGCGTCGGTGCGCCCGCGGCCGGCGGGCGCACCGGGGGCGGTTGCCGAGGGGGAGGCTCCCGCGGCAGCCCTCACCGCAGCGGAGCGATCCGGCTGCCGCCGTCCAGCACCGCCTCCAGCGTGACCGCGGCCCGGCCGGGCCGCTCGACCGCCAGGGTGTGGTCCGGCGTGGCCCGGTCGGCCGACCAGTCCGGTCCCTTGGCCGTGATCCGGCCGACCCGCCGGCTGCCCGCGGCCAGCAGGAACTCGGTGCCCTGCGGCGAGCGCCACCACGTCCACCCCACCGTGTCCTGTTCGAACCGGCTGCACGCCCGGCCCGGCCCGCCGCCCGTGCGCTGCGGGCCCCGGGCGTTCGGCAGCAGCACGGCGGTCGCGGCGCTGCCCTCGCCGTTCCAGCGGTCGGCGCGCAGGCAGACCCAGGACGCCGCGCCCGCGTTCTGCGGCAGCTGCTGCACCGCGAAGGCCCAGAGGTTGAGCTGCTTGACACCGGGGGTGCCGTCCGGAACGGCGCAGCCCGCGCGGGCCCAGGCCAGCAGCGCGTCCTGGCCGACCGCCTCGCGGGGCTGCCGGGCCGGCTGGGTGCGGTCCGGCGGCGGGGTGTAGCTGAGGTGGGCGGGCACCAGCCCGCCGAGGTCGGCCAGCAGGAAGGAGTGCTTCTCGGCGATCGTGGAGGAAGAGCGCAACTGGAGCACGGTGGCGCCCAGGCAGTCCGCGAGCGCCCCCGGGGAGCGCGAACCGGTGGTGTTCGCGCCGGGTGCCGCGGCGGTCACGCCGTCCACGCGGTCCAGTGCCCTGGCGGGTACGTCCGGCTGGTCGATCCGGCGGGTGTCGGCCGCGTCGATCCACGGGGCGAGCAGGTAGCGGGCGGTCGCCCCCTGACGGTGCAGCACCACCGCGCCGGCGGTGGTGACGGAGGAGTCGTCGGCACGGGCGAGGTCCAGCCCGCCGCCCGGTCCGTCGGTCCAGCGGGCGAGCCGCCCGCCGTCGTAGAGCACCACCACGGCCGCGCCGTCGACGGTGCCGGCGAACAGCAGCTGGGGCGGCCCCTGCGGCGGGGCGGCCGGGGTGCCCGGCTCGGGCCTGGTCCGCGGGCCGGGGCCCGACCAGGCGGCGAGCGCCCGGCCGAGCAGGGCGGTGTCGTCACGGCGGTCGCCGCGGGCGGGCCAGGCGGAGAAGTCGATCCGGGCGGTGTGCTGCCACTGGTCCGCTGCCACCCGGAGCAGCCGGGCCGGGTCGGGCGGCGTTCCGCCCGGCGGGACGGCGAGCGGACGGACGGGCGCGCCGGCCGGGGCCGGGGCACCGGGGCCGGCCAGCGCGGCGGCGGTGCCGGTGAGCGCGAGCGCGGCCACCGCGAGCGAGGCACCGAAGGCCCGGCGGCGGCGCAGCAGGTCGGTCGGCTGGACGCGCACCGCGCAGGGGTCGAAGGCCGACAGGCCGTGATCCGGTCCGGCGCAGAGCCGTGCGGCCTCGTCGACGGCCTGCCCGGGGTCGGTCGCACCGGCCTGAAGCAGCACCTCCACGGCCTGCTCGGGCGTCAGCTCCTCCACGGCGAGCAGCGCGAACGCGGACCGGGCGGGCGCCCCCAGGGCGGCCAGCTCGCGGTCCAGTGCCGCGTCCCGCTCGCCGCCGCCGGGGGTGAACAGCCGCAGCCCCCAGACCCGGGGCGTCCGCAGCCGGTCGGAGGGCCGCGGGTGCAGCGCGCCGCGCAGCACCCGCAGGCGCAGGGCGGCGTACAGCGGGTCCTCTTCGGTGCCGGCCGGCTCCCGCAGCCTGCTCCAACGGGACGGCAGGGCCCGCTGGACCGCGGCGTGCGCGGCGAGCACCCGGCTGTGGCGGTCCCGGTCGGCCGGCAGGGCCAGGTACGCGAGCCGGACCAGCCGGCGGTAGTGGCGGACCAGGGTCGCCTCGGCCCGGGCCACCGGACGCGCGCCCGCGCCCCGGGGCGGTGCGCCGCCGTCTATCCGTCCTGCCAAGGCGTTCTCCCCGGAGCCGTCTGTCGTGTGGTGGCGGACGGTCCAACGAGTCGATCATGTGATGGTTGCGCCGTCCGGGGCGGTGTTCCGGGATCCGGCGGCGCGTTCGGTGATCCGGCGCGCCATCCCGCCGAAGACGATGGCGTGGAACGGTGCCACCGACCACCAGTACGCGTGCCCGGCCAGCCCGTGCGGGTGGAACAGTGCCCGCTGCCGGTAGCGGCTGCCGCCGAGGCCGTCCGGGGTGACGGACAGCTCCAGCCAGGCCAGTCCGGGCAGCCGCATCTCGGCGCGCAGCCGCAGCAGCCGCCCGGCCTCGATCTCCTCCACCCGCCAGAAGTCCAGCGAGTCGCCGACCCGTAGCCGGGCCGGGTCGCGCCGGCCCCGGCGCAGGCCGACGCCGCCGGCCAGCCGGTCGAGCCGGCCGCGCAGTGCCCAGGCGAGCGGGAAGGAGTACCAGCCGTTCTCGCCGCCGATGCCCTCCACCACCCGCCAGAGCGCGTCCGGCGGGGCGCCCACGTCGCGCTCCCGGACGTCCTGGTAGAGGCTGCCGCCGGCCCAGTCCGGGTCGGTGGGCAGCGGGTCGCTCGGCGCGCCGGGCAGGGTGGCGGAGGACCACCGGGTGGCCACTTCGGCGTCCCTGATCCGCCGCAGTGCCAGCCGGACCGCCTCGTCGAAGCCGGTCGGGCCCCCGGGCGGGTCGGGCACGTACTCGGCCAGGTCGTGCTCGCCGCGGACCACCTCGTGCCGCAGCGACTCCACCAGCGGGCGGGCGAGCGAGTTGGGGACGGGCGTCACCAGGCCGACCCAGTGGCTGGAGAGCCGGGGGGTGAGCACCGGCACCGGGACGATCAGCCGGCGCGGCAGCTCGGCGACGGCGGCGTAGCGCATCATCATCTCGCGGTAGGTGAGGACGTCCGGGCCGCCGATGTCGAAGGCCCGGTCCACCTCCGGCGGCAGCCGGGCCGCCGCGGTGAGGTAGTACAGGACGTCCCGGACGGCGATCGGCTGGATCCTGGTGTCGACCCAGTTCGGGGTCACCATCACGGGCAGCCGCTCGGTGAGGTAGCGCAGCATCTCGAACGAGGCCGAACCGGATCCGATGATCACCGCGGCCCGGAGTTCGGCGGTCGGCACCCCGCTCGCCCGCAGCAGGCGGCCGACCTCGGCGCGCGAGCGCAGGTGCGGGGACAGCTCGGCGGCCGGCACCCCGGCGGGGTTGATACCGCCGAGGTAGACGATCCGGCGGACCCCCTCCCGGGCCGCCGCCTCGCCGAAGGCCCGGGCGGCGGCCCGGTCGGTCGCCTCGAAGTCACGGCCGGTGCCCAGCGAGTGGACCAGGTAGTAGGCCACGTCGATGCCGGCGAAGGCCCCGGTCAGCGACTCCGGCCGGGTGACGTCCCCGGCGGTGGCCTCGACCGAGGCCCGCCAGGGGTGGTCGCGCAGCCGGCCCGGGTCGCGGACCAGGCAGCGGACGGAGTGCCCGGCGGCCAGCAGCTCGGGGACGAGCCGGCCGCCGATGTAGCCGGTGGCGCCCGTGACCAGGCAGCGCAGCGGGGCGTCGGGGGTGCTCGGTCCGGCCATGGTGCCTCCCAGAAAGCCGCGTCAGGGGTGCGGGGTTCGGCGCGGCGGCGCCGGCGGGCGGGCCGCACGCGCCCTCCGCCAGCTTCGCCGCCCGCGGTCCGGGCCGCCACAGCACCGGCCCGGCACCCGCCGCCGCGGGCCGCCGTCCGGAGCGGGCCGGGCACGACGGCCGGGCGAGCGGACCGCACCGCCGTACGCTGTGAGGGGAGCGTCGGACGGCAGTGCCGTTGGTCCCGGGACGTCAGCCCCTTCGGCCCCTGGCCGGGGGCGCGGCCGGGAGGGATGCTCCAGATATCCGGCCGGACGGCGGTCGTCCGGCCGACATCGCTCGTGGACGAGGTGACCGGCGTGCTGCATGCCACCGTCGAATCAGTGATGACCAGTCCCGTGGTGCGGGTCGCGCCCGAGACCGGGTTCCGGGAGATCGTCGCCGTGCTGACCGAGTACGACATCACGGGTGTCCCGGTGGTGGACCCCGACGGGCGGCCCCTCGGCATCGTCTCCGAGGCGGACCTGCTGCTCACCCTGGCCGCCCAGGAGGACCCGGGCAGCCTGGTGCCGCCGCCCGAGCTGACCCGGACGGGGCCGGGCGGGGCCGTCACCGCCGCGGACCTGATGACCGGCCCCGCCGTCTGCATCACCCCCGGCACCAGTGTGGTGGCGGCCGCGCGGCTGATGAGCCGGCACGGGGTGAAGCGACTGCCCGTGCTGGACGAGGACGGCCGGGTGTTCGGCATGGTGAGCCGGGGCGACCTGCTGCGCGTCTTCCTGCGCGAGGACCGGGTGATCCGCCGCGAGATCGTCGAGGAGGTGCTCGGCCGGATCGAGGGCGTGAGCCCGGCGGAGGTGGGCGTGGAGGTCGACCAGGGCCGGGTGGTGCTCAGCGGCAGCGTGCCGGCGCCGCACCTGGTGCCGATCGTGCTGAGCCTCTGCCGCTCGGTGGACGGCGTGGTGTCGGTGACGGACCGCCTCGGCAGCAGCGACGGGGCCGCCGTCGTCGGCTGACTCCGGCCCGGGCCGGCCGCTGTCCCGTCGCGTCCCGCCGTCCTGGCCACGGACCCGGAGCGTCCGCTTCGCATACTGCGGAGAGTATCGGGTAAGTCACTCCTTGTGTGCGGCGGCAGCGGGCCGCCGAACGCGCCGGGTGACCCGGGAGGCGGCCGTGGCAGTCGTGTTCGACGCGGATTTCACTTCGACCAGGCAGTGGGTGGCGGGCCGCAGCAGCGCCTATCCCCGGATGGGGCCGACCAACCGGGGCGATCACAAGCTGGACTTCCTGAGCCGCTCCTACTGCCCCGGTGGCGTGTTCGCCGCCGTCCGGCGGCACGGCGGCGACCTGTGGACGTGCAGCCTGCTCACCACCGAGGGCAGCCCGGAGGCGTTCCAGGTCCGCACCGGCGACGTGCTGACGGCGCGGGTCACGCTCCCCGTCGAGACGGGCGCCTGGCCGGCCATCTGGACCTGGCGGGACGGCGGCAACGAGGTGGACGTCTTCGAGTACCACCCCGACCATCCGGACCTGCTGGAGGTCTCGAACCACGTTCGCGGCGGCTCCCGGTACTGGCACGGCGCCGACGCCGGGATAGCCCCCGGCGCCACCTTCGACCTGCGGGCGGTGCTGGGCGCGCGCTCGGTGGACTGGTTCGTCGGCGACACGCTCGTGCACGCGGACCGGCGCGGGGTCGGGCCGGACTTCCACGCCTACCTGATCGTCAACCTCTCGGTGGCGGACGGCACGTACCACGACCGGCCGTCGGCCACGGGTCCGGACCGGCTGAGCTGGACCTGCCACAGCCTGCGGATAGAGCGCTGACGAAGGCCGCGCGGCTGCCCCCGGGTCGGAGTCGTCGGCCCGGGGGCGGCGCGGTTCACCGGTCCGGCGGGAACGTCGCCGTGATCAGGCCGCGCGGGCCGGTGCGCTGGAACCAGACCACCCGGCGGTACGGGCCGATGTGGGCGGGGTGCGTCACGTACAGGTCGTCGCGCGGGGCGCCCTCGTTGCCGGGGGCGAGGGCGGCGTCGACGGCCTGGTCGGCGATGGTGGCCAGCAGCGCGTGCGCCGTGGCGGCGGCCGCTTCCGGGGCGATGGCCAACGCGGTGAGCTCCGCCCAGAGCCGGCTGGAGACGTAGAAGATCGGCGAGTGGCGCAGGGCCGGGTGCAGGCGTCGGTCCTCGTAGCGGCGGAGCACCCCGGCCGCGACGAGCCGCTCGCGGTCGTCGGCCGGCGGGTGGTGGTCCATGGGCCGCAACGCTACCCCGACGGGCACGATCGGCGCGTCGCGAGCGTTTCTCAGACAATCCTCAGGTCTGCCGGAGCACCTGCGGGCGCAGGATGGTGATGAGGCGCCGATCACCTCGATGGGCCCTGCGGGGCCGGAGGAGGAGGCCGTGATGGGGCACTGGAACGGTCCGCGCCACGGGCACGGCCACGGTCACGTCCTGGGCGGCTGGGGCTACGGCCTGCTGGCCCTCCTGCTGCTGCTGGTCCTGGCGGTCCTCGTCCTGGCGGCCGTCGCGCTGGTCCGCCACCTGTCGCGGACCTCGCGGGGCGCGCGGCCGGTGCCGCCGGGCCCGTGGGCCGCGACCGGGCCGGCCGGGCCGCCGCGCCGGGCGCTCTCGCCGACGGCCGAGCAGCTGCTCGCCGAGCGGTTCGCGCGCGGTGAGATCGACACGGTGGAGTACCGGCACCGCCTGGACGTCCTGCGGGACGCCGGCGGACCGGGTGAGGCCGCTGCGGGGGAGCCGCCCGGCGGCGGATGACGCCGCGGGCCCCGCCGACGGCGCGGCGGGGCCCTGACGTGCCGGGGGGCGGGTGCTGCTACTCGACGACGAGCTCCACCGGGATGTTGCCCCGGGTGGCGCGGGAGTAGGGGCAGACCTCGTGCGCCTGCTTGACCAGGAGCTCGCCGCCCTCGCCGGCCAGCGCGTCCGGCAGCTCGACCCGCAGGACGACCGCGAGGCCGAAGCCGGCGCCGTCCTTGCCGATCGAGACCTCGGCCGTGACCGAGACCTCGCTGGTGTCGACGCGGGCCTGCCGACCGACCAGGCCCAGCGCGCTGGCGAAGCACGCCGCGTAGCCGGCCGCGAACAGCTGCTCGGGGTTGGTGCCCTGGCCGCTGCCGCCGAGGGCGGGCGGCATCGCCAGCGCGAGGTCCAGCTGTCCGTCGGAGCTGACGGCGCGGCCCTCTCGGCCGTTCGCGGTGGCCACAGCGGTGTAGATCGCGTCCATGGGTCTGGTCCCTTTCGTCCTGCGTCCGTACTGCTTCTGTCCCCGGCGGCCGGTGGGGCCGCCTTCCGAGTACAAGTAGAGCACGCAATTCAATTGCGCACAACTCAATGGTGCGCACGGCCGCTATCATGGAGTCATGGCAACACCCCCCGAGACCGCCGCCGCCGACGCGCCGTCCGTCGACGCCCTGCCCGTCCACGCCGCTTCCGTCGATGCCGCTTCTGTCGATGCCGCCCGCTCCGGAGCGCCCGGCGCGGACCTGCTCCACGGCGAGCAGCCGCTCCGCGACGAGGACCTGCTCCGGCTCGACCAGCAGATCTGCTTCTCGCTGAACGCCGCCTCGCGCGCGTTCGGCGGCGTCTACCGCGTGCTGCTCAAGGACCTGGGGCTCACCTACCCCCAGTACCTGGTCATGCTGGTGCTCTGGGAGCACGGAGGGTTGCCCGTGAAGCGGATCGGCGAGCACCTGCGCCTGGACTCCGGGACCCTCTCGCCGCTGCTCAAGCGGCTGGAGGCGGCCGGCCTGGTCCGCCGGGAGCGCAGCCCCGAGGACGAGCGCTCCGTCACCGTCAGCCTCACCGACGCCGGGCGCGAGCTGCGCGACCGCGCCGGGCAGGTGCCGCGCAGGCTGCTCGCCGCCACCGGCCTACCGGTCGAGGACCTCGCCGACCTGCGAGCCCTGCTCAACCGGGTGACCGGCGCGCTCGACTCCGCGCTCCTGGCCGACGGCGCCGAAGGCTGACGCCGACGGCGCCGAAGGCTGACCGGCCGGGCCCGCCGGTGCGGCGGCTTCCGGTCGGTGGCGGCGGGCATACTGGATCCCTCGTGAACGAACCCGGGGGGGAACGTGGAGGGTCCGCCACCCGCGTCGCGGCAGGGCCGCGCGTGGAGCGACGAGGAGACCGGGCGGCTTGTCGACGGCGTTCGGGAGGGTCTCGACCTGTCCGAACTGGCCGGGCGGCACGGTCGGACGACCGGGGCCATCGGCGCCCGGCTGGCCCGCCTCGTGCCCGAGGCCGAGCTGGTTGAGGACAGTCCGGCTTCCGGCGGCGGACCGGCCTCCGGTGTCGCGCTGGTCGGGAGCGCCGAGCTGGAGTGGCTCCGAGCGCGCCTGGCCGCCGACCCGGACTATCCGTGGCGGAGCGTGTTCGACGCGCGCCGCCGTCCCCCACGCGGGCTGCGCCGGCGACGGGCCGCCGGTGACGCGCCGGCGGCCACCCCCGGGGAGCCTGCCCCGGCCGGGCCCACGCGCGGCGAGCCCGCCGCCGGGCCGCAGTGGTCGGCCCGTCTCGATGACGTGCGGGCCGAGTGGGAGCGGACGACCGGGCACCCCCTGCGGGCCGAGCGCCGGGCGGAGTTCGTCGCGCGTCCGGTCGTGGCGGACCTGGCGGTCGTGGCCGCCCCGCTGCGGCAGGCGGCCGCCCGACGGCTGTGGGAGGGCGAGGCGCGTCTGCTGCTGGACGACTGGCTCCTGGAGTGCCTCTGCCCCGGGGCGTCGAGGCTGACGACCGACTGGGCGCCGATCGCCGAGCGCGACCCCGACACGGTGCTGCTGCTCCGCGAGCTGGCCGCCGCCGCGGCGGCGGAGATACCCGCTGGGCGGAGCCGCGAGATCGTCTGTCGCCGCCTCGGGCTGCACGACGGACCGGCCGAGTCGCTGGCGGCGGTGGGGGAGGTGTTCGGGATCTCGCGGGAGCGGGTCCGCCAGCTCCAGGTGAAGGCGGTGCGCGGCATGGCGAGCACCGCCGCGCCGGCGACCCGGAGTATGCGGACCCTGCTCGCCGGGCTGAGCCGGGTCGATGATCCACCGTGCCCCGACGGTTCGCCCGACGGCTCGCCAGCCGGGGGCGGCCCGGATCCGCTCGACGGCTCCCGGCCCGCCGGTGCGCCGGTGGCGGACCCCCCGGCGCCGGCCCGACTGCTCGACCTCGCGGAGGTGCTGCTGCCGTCGGTCCCGGTGCGGCAGGCCGCGCTGGTGATCGCCCAACTGGCCGGTGCCCGGAAGCTGCGCGCGGAGAACCTGGCGGCCGAGGCCGCGACCGTGCGCGCCCTTCGCCACGACGCCGCGCGTCGCGAGCTGTCACGGCAGGGGCGGATCGAACGCGCCGCCCGACGCTGGGCCGCACTGGAGGCCGAGGTCAGCTGGTTCGGGGCGCCCCAGCCCGCCCCGCCGCGCGGGGAGCTGGCGGCCCTGCGGGACACGGCCGGGGAGGACGGGCGCTCCGGGTCCTGGCACTGCCCCAAGCTGGGCCGCGAGGTCGCCTACGAGTCGGAGACCGAGTGGCGGGTCGTCCAACTGCTCAGCTTCGCCCCGCAGATCGCGTACTACCAGGAGCAGCCCCTGGCCATCGGCTACGACTTCGACGGTCGCCGGCGCACCTACTATCCGGACCTCCTCGTGGCCACCACGGACGGGCGCTGCGTCCTGATCGAGGTCAAACCGGTCTACGAGATGGCGACCGCCGTGAACGTCGCCAAGTACCGTGCGGTGGAGGCACTCTGCCGGGCCCGCGGGTGGGGTCTGGTGGCCACCGACGGCTGGAGGACCCGCAGACTCCTGGAGGACCGCCCGGTCGACGGCCGGTTGGAGGCCGCGCTGGACGAAGCGCTGGCGAGGGGTGGCGAACTGACCTGGCATCAGGTCAGGGCTGCCGCAGGGGCCCTGCCGCTGAAGTCGCTGGACCTCGCCGCGCTGGTGCTCCGGCGCGGCTGGGTCTGGCGCACCCACCCCTACCGGCTGCGGGGCGGCGCACCGGCGAGCGTTCCCGCCCCGCTGTCGGATCCGGCTCCGGCATCGGATTTCATTGCCGTGTCCGCCCCCGCCCCGGACGCCCCCGCGCCTCCGTCGCCGCCTCCGTCGCCGGGGACGGAGCCGATCCCCCTCTTTCCGGAGGTGTCCCCACGGCCGAGGGTCGTGCCCTCCCCGGCGGAGGTCGAGGCGGCCCGAACGGCGGCAGGCGGGTGGACCCGGGCCCAGCTCGCCGCCTGGGGAGTGGCCTGGCCGGCCCCGAAGGGGTGGAAGCAGCGCCTGGCGCAGGAGTGGGCGGCCGGTAGGTAGCACCGGTGCGGTCCCCCGTGCGCCCGGGTCGGCGCGCCGGATCCGCCCGGGTCGGCCCGCCGGACCTCGTGGCCCCGGTGCCCGCAGTCGGGAGTACCGGCGTCATGGCACGGGCACGGCCGCCTCGCCGGAGCCGGTCCACCGGCGAGGCGGCTGCGGCACGCCGACACCCGCGCCACCGTGGCGGTGGTGCCCGGCACGGTGGTACGAGCCGACGATGCGGGCCGGGGGGCGGGTGCTACCCGTCGGCCCGTACGCTCACGCGGTCCGCTCGTTCAGGCAGATGATGTTCCCTTCGCTGTCCTTGAACCAGGCCGCGCGCATGCCCTCGGCCTCCACGACGCCGTCGACGGTCTTCAGACCCGGCATGTCGTACTCCTCGAAGGTGACCCCGCGGCCGCGCAGCGTCGCCATCTCGCCGTCGAGGTCGGGGACCTTGAAGCTGGCCAGCGTGTGCGCGGCCTGCCCGGCGCTCGGCGTCTCGTACATGCCGAACTCCGTGCCGCCGCACTCGAAGCTGACGTCCTGCTCGTTCTCATCGGTGAGCTTCAGGCCGAGGGTGTCGGTGTAGAAGCGCTTCGCCCGGGCGAGATCCGCCGCCGGGATGATGGCCACCATCGGTGCGTCTCCAAGCATTGCCATCGCCTCCTCCCTCCAGGCTAGATACGCCGGGGCCGATCTGCCCAGGGGTGGCGGCGCCGGAAGCCCGGTGTGCCCGGAGGGTGGCGGGCCGCTACCGCGCGGCCGGCGGGTGGCCGGGTACGCCGCGTCACCAGGCGTGCGGCACCCGTTCCAGGACGCCTCCGGCGAAGAGGTCGTAGAGCGGCAGGGTCTCCAGGTGCACATAGCCGATGTGGCAGTCGCAGACCGGCAACGGGCAGGGCCGGGAGCGCAGTTGGCGCCGGTACGAGCCGTCGTAGAGGTTACCCAGAACGCCCCGGACGAAGTGGCAGCGGCGGACGGTGCCGTCGCCGTCCACCGAGAGCACGGACTCCCCGGTGCGGCAGGGGCGGCCGGCGCTGGGGTGGGGGTGCCGGCTGTAGCCGAAGTGCGGGTCGAGCGCCGTCCAGTCGGCGGCCTCGGCGTCGCTGTAGGCGAGCCCCTCGGCGGCGTTGATCCAGAGGTAGACCGCCGGGTCCAGCGCGGCGCGGAGCCGGCGGGCCTCCCCGAGGTGCCCCGGTTGGCCGACCACGCCGACGCTGTACCGCACACCGAGCGCGTCGAGCTCGCGGCACTTGGCGAGGAACCGCCGGTGGTCGACCTGACCGGGGTGGTACGTCACCCAGAGGGCCAGCGTGTCGGGGTCGGCCTCGGCGAGCCAGCCGGTTCGGCAGCTGAGGTTGGTCTGGATCGCCACCCGGCGCACGTGCGGCAGCCGGCTCAGCTCGACCAGCGCCCGCCGGTACCAGGACCGCACCAGGCCCTCGCCCCAGGGCGTGAAGAGTACGGACAGCGTGTCGCCGGTACCGGCCCGTCCGGCGGCCCAGCCGGTGAACCGCTCCAGCGCCGCCCGGTCGGCCCGCAACTGCTCCGGCGTGTCGCGCCGCTTGGCGAACGGGCAGTACGGGCAGTCGTAGTCGCAGGAGGACAGCGGGCCCCGGTAGAGCAGGGTCAGGTCGACCCCGCCGTCGTCCGGCGCGGGCCGGGAGGCCGCCGCGGGGACGAGGCCGGGGCCGGACCGGGCGTCGCCGGTGGCCGGCCGGGGCGCGGGCATGCCGAGGAAGGTCATTTCGCCTCGTACTCGGCCATCAGCCGGTGGACCTCGGGCGAGAACAGCATCGGACCGGCCGCGTCCGAGTGCGCCAGCCCCTCCGGCGAGAGCATCAGGCGCAGCTCGTCCTGTGCCAGCCAGCCCCGGGCCTCGAACGCGGCCAGCTCGGCCGGGAAGTCCTCGAGGGGCGTGCTGCCGAAGCGGGCGCGATAGTCCGCCAGCGGCATGCCCTCGGCCTGGAGCAGCGACTGGACGAGATGCCGCCGGCGGGCCTCCTCCGGCGTCATGGACCGACCGACCTCGGCGTGCCGGAAGTCGGTGGTGGCCACGTAGTCGTCGATGATGCCGCGCACCTCGGTGGCGTTCACCGCGTAGTCGAAGGAGTAGTGCAGCCGCGAGGTGTAGGAGCGGGCCCCGCAGCCGAGGCCGACCATGCCGTCGGTCTGGCAGGCGTACTCGCCGCTCCCGGCCTGCGGGGAGGCGGCGCGGCGGAACATCCGCATCGACACCTGCTGGTAGCCCCGGGCGAGCAGGTGGTCGCGGCCGGCCCGGTAGAGCGCGAGCCGGCGGGCGTCCCAGGCGGCCGGGCTCTCCTGCTCGCCGCGCCGGGCCAGGCCGGTCAGCGGCCGGACGTACAGCGGGTAGAGGTACAGCTCCTCGGGCTCCCAGGCCAGCGCGGCGTCCAGCGAGCGCAGCCAGCCGGTCTCGGTCTGGCCGTCGATGCCGTAGATGAGGTCGATGTTGAGGACGGGGAACCCGGCGGCGCGGATCCGCCCCAGGGCGGCCTCGACCTCCGCGCGCTTCTGCGGGCGGACGGCGGAGCGGGCCTCCTCGTCGAGGAACGACTGCACGCCCAGGCTCAGCCGGGTGGCGCCGCGTGCGGCCAGCACCTCCAGGCGGTCGGCCGTGGCGGTGGCGGGGGAGGCCTCCACGGAGAGCGGCACCGCCCGCAGGTCGACGCCCGTCCGCCGCTCGGCGATGTCGCAGAGCCGCTCCAGCTCGTCGGCGGTGAGGTAGGTGGGCGTGCCGCCGCCGAACGCCGCCAGCGCGAACCGGGCGCCGTCGTCCAGGGCCTCGCGGACGGTGGCGGCCTGGCGGTCGAGCGCGTCCAGGTAGGCGGTGGTCAGCCCTTCGGGGCTGCCGATCCGGGTGAACAGGTTGCAGAAGCCGCAGCGGACCTCGCAGAACGGGATGTGCAGGTAGAGCGAGAGCGCGTGCTGCGGCTCGCCGGCCCACAGCTCGCGCAGCGCGGGACGCTCCGGCAGCCGCCGGTAGGCGGTCTTGTGCGGGTAGGCGTAGACGTACGACCGGTAGGGCGAATCGGTCGGCGGGGCCGCGGCCGTGGTCATGCGGTCTCCTCGGCGGTGGCGGTGGCGGTGGCGGTGGCGGTGGCGGTGGCGGTGGCGGTGGCGCTGGCGGTGGCTGTCGGGCGGGTGGCTGCGGTCGGGGCGGGTGCCGGGCGGGCCGGGAGGGTGAAGTGCGCGTACGGCACCGTCCAGACCACCTCGTGGCCGATCCGGTGGCCGGTGTAACCGTCCTCGCCGTACGCCGTGCCGTGGTCGGAGCAGACGATCGCGAAGCACGGCCGGCGGGCGCTCATCGCCGCGAAGAGCCGGCCGATGTGGGCGTCCACGTACTCCAGGGCGGCGGCGTGGCTCTCCCGGGAGTCCCCGTCCTCGCGGGTGCCGCCCGGCAGGTGGAACCAGTTGGGCTGGTGCAGCGCCGAGACGTTGAGGAACAGGAACAGCGGCTGCCCGGCCGGCTGTTCGGCGGCCACCTGCTCGGCCCTGGCGACCTGCGCCTCGAAGGAGGTGGGGGAGGGGACGCCCATCTCCGGCGACCAGTGGCTCTCCTGGAACAGCCCGGGCAGCACCGAGCCGAGCGGGCCCTGCTTGTTGAAGAAGCCGACGCCGCCGATGCAGACCGTCCGGTACCCGTGCCCGGCGAGCGCGCCCGGCAGGTCGGGCGCGTCGAACACCCAGGTGCGCGGAGCGGTGCTCTCCGACCCGGCGAAGCGGGCGGCGAACAGCCGCGGGTGCGGACCGCCCGGAGCGGCGGGGGTGGGCAGGAAACCGGCCAGGATCGCCTGGTGCGCGGCGTAGGTGAAGCTGCCCGGGGAGTGTCGGCGCTCCCAGCGGCCACCGGGGAGGACGGCGGCGAGGTGCGGGATCCGACCGGCCGCGGCCAGCTCCTCGGCGACGTCGAACCGCAGGGTGTCCAGGGTGACGAGGAGCAGGTCGTGGGTGCCCACGACGGCGTTCATGTCGGGCGCGGCGGCGGCCGCCGACGGTGTCGGCGGCGCGGCCGGCGTGGGCGCCCGGTGGTCGTGCTGGTGGTTCATCGTGTGGGTTCCATGGGTTCCGTCGTCGGTGCGTCGTTCCTGGGCCCGGGCCGGTGGCCCGGGTGTCGTAGCGCGGAGATCTGGGCGGCGTAGGTGTCCAGGCCCTCGGCCGGGCCGCCGGGCAGGCCGGTCAGGTTCGGCAGGAGGTCGCCGAAGGCGTTCACCTCGCCGACCACGGCCCGGCGCCACCCGGCGGTGGGCAGGACGTCGACGCCGACCATCGGTGAACCGGGGAAGCAGGCCGCCGCCCGCTCAGCCGTCTCCAGCAGGCCCGGCCAGGCGTGGCCGGCGGCCTGCTGCGCCACGGCGAGGCTGCCGCGGGCGCCGCCGAGGTGGAGGTTGGTCATCGGCTGTGCGCTGGTGCGCACCACCACGTGGGTGGCCCGCCCGGCGATCACCACCACCCTGAGGTCGGCCGAGCGGCCCGCCTGGGCGGCCTTCGGGATCCACTGCTCGACGTGCAGCCCGTCCGGTGCCAGGCGGTCGACCAGCTCGGCCGCCTCCCGCTCGTCCCGGTAGCGGCGGACCCGCAGCGAATTGTGCAGCTGCCCGCCGGCCAGCTCGACCGAGGTGGTGGCGAGCACCTGCCCGCGTGGCCCGAACTCCAGCGCCACCACGCCGGAGGCGGAGGAGCCGTGCGCGGGTTTGACGAAGACCCGCCGCAGCCCGGCGGCCCGCAGCCGCTCCCGGAGGTCCGCCCAGCCGGTGATCCCGGCGCCGTCGAGCGCGCGCGGCACCGGCACCCCGGCGCCCGCCAGCAGTGCGTGCGCCCGCCGCTTGTCGAACATCACGGCGATCTCCTCCGGATCGCCGAGCAGCCGTACCCCCGGCACCCGGGCCACCGCGCGCAGGGCGGCCACCACCCCCGTGTACCAGGCCGCGCCGCCCTCCACCCTGGTCGGCGCGTACGAGGGGCCGAGGGCCGGGCCGCGCAGCAGCTCGTCCACGGCCGGGTCCTCGCCGGGCGACTCGATCCGCAGCAGGCTCCCCGCGGGCACGACGAACCGGCCCCGCAGGACATCGATCCAGGGCAGCACGACCGGCTCGGGCAGGCCGGCCGCGCGGGCGGCGGCGGCGAACAGCGCCACCCGCCGGTGCCCGGGATTACCGAGGACGGCCAGCGGCGCGTCCTCCCCGGTACCGGCCGGGGGCGCGGCCGGCCGGAGCGCCTGAGGCCTGGGCGCCTGCGGGGTGGCCGTCTGCGGCCTGGGCGCCTGCGGGGTGGCCGCCGAGCGGGAGGCCGGCTGCGGGGAGGCCGTCTGGGGGGTGCTCATCCGGACCGCGCCGGGCTACTCGGCGACCGCGACGTAGCGGTCCTCGGGGTCGTCCTCATACTCCGCCTCGGCCTCGTCGAGGTCGAGCTCCACCCCCGGCAGGGCTTCGCGCAGCCGCTGCTGGAGCTCCTCGGAGAGGTAGTGGTGGTGCAGGTCGAGCAGCCGAAGATGGGTCAGCGGCTGGCCCTCCAGCAGGGCGGCGGCGCCCTCGTCGGACAGCACGCCCATCGAGAGGTCGAGCACCTCCAACTGCGCCACGACCGGCGCGTGCGCGACGGCGGCGGCGATCTCGTCCTGGTACTCGCTGTTGGCCAGGGCGAGGTGGCGCAGGGCCGGGAGCCGGGCGCCGTCGAGGAGGGGCGCCAGGTCGTCGATGGTCGAGTCGCCGCCGTACTCGTCCACCCCGAGCCAGAGCTCCAGCCGCTCCAGGGCGGGCAGTTCGGAGCCGGCCACGGCCCGCACCACCGTGCCGGGCAGCCCGCCGGCCTCGAACCGTAGGGCCTTCAGCCGGTCGTGCCGGAACGGCGCGAGCGCCAGCCCGCCGCCACCGCGCACCACCAGCTCGGTGAGCCGGGGGAAGGCCGCCGCCACCACGGTGACGTCGGACATTTCCAGCCAGGAGATCTCGCACTCCTCGGACGTCACGTCGGCGACGAAGAGCGCTTCGAGGGCGGGGAGCCGCCCCGCGTCATCGACGACCCGGGCCAGGGCGTCGGTCACCGGCCCGTAGCCGTCCGTCCACCAGGGACCGATCAGCAGCGCCCGGACCTCGTCCGGGTCCACCGTGTCGAGGAAGGTGTTCCAGAGCGCGTCGAAGCCGGTGCCCGCGCCGTAGGGCACGGCGAGCCGCCACGCGGCGGCGCCCGGCGCCGGCCGGTCGCCCGTGGCCCCGGCCTCGCCGGAGAACTCCACCACGGGGAGCCCGTGGAACTCCCGCTGGTGCTGGTAGGCGTGCATACGGTCCCCTGTGCTGCGTGCGCTGCCGGTGAGCGGCAGGCGGTGAGTGGTGGGCGGCGAGCGGCGAGCGGCGAGCGGCGAGCGGTGAAGGTGTGGGCGGGGCGGTGCCCGGCTATTCGGCGACCGCGACGTAGCGCCACCGGTCGTCCGGGCTCCCGGCCTCGGAGAGGTCGACGGCCACCCCGGGCAGGGCCTCCCGGAGCCGTTCCTGGAGCGCGTCGGTGAGGTAGTGGTGGTGCAGGTCGAGGGCCCGCAGATGGGTGAGCGGCTGGCCCTCCAGCAGGGCGGTGGCGCCCTGGTCGGTCAGGACGCCCATCGAGAGGTTGAGCGAGTCGAGCCGGGCGACGACCGGGGCGTGCGCGACGGCGGCGGCGATGTCGTCCTGGACCTCGCTGTTCTGCAGGCCGAGGTGGCGCAGCGCCGGGAACCGGGCGCCGTCGAGGAAGGGCGCCAGGTCGTCGAGGGAGGAGTCGCCGCCGTAGTTCTCGACCCCGAGCCAGAACTCCAGCCGCTCCAGCGCGGGGAAGTCGCTGGACGCGACCGCCCGCAGCACCGCGGCGGGCAGGCCGCCCGACTCGAACCGCAGGGCCTTCAGGTGCTCGTGACGCAGTGCCTGGAGGGCGATCCCGTCGTCCTCGACCATGGATCCCGCGGCGCCGCGCACCACCAGCTCTTCGAGCAGCGGGTACGTCGTCAGCACCGGCGTCACGTCGACCATGTTGATCCAGGAGATCTCGTTCTCCTCGTACGTGATGTCGCCGATGAACAGGGCGCGCAGGGCCGGCAGCCGGTCGGCGGCGGCGAGGATCGCGGCCAGCGGCCCGGTGAAGCTCTCCGGCCCGTCGGAGGACCACTCGCCGACCACCACGGCGGTGACCCGCTCGGTGTCGACCGCGTCGAGGAACTGCTGCCAGCGCTCGACGAACGACGTCGGCGAGTCGAACTCGATGCCGACCTTCCAGGCGACCGCCGCCGCCTCGGGCAGGGCGGTGCCGTCCTCGACCGCCTGGACGAAGTCGAGGACCGGGAGGCCGTGGAACTCTTCGATGTGCTTGCCGACCGTCATGCGCTGCTCCTCCGGGATGCGGGCCGAACAACTGTCTACCAGCCGGGTCCGACAAACCGGTCGCCGGGGCGGACCCGGGCGTGTTTGTCGGACCCTGTCCTACGTTTCGGACCGTGAGATTCCGACGCCCGTCGGGTCGGTCAGGGAGGACTGATGTATCGCCAGGGTGACGTGCTGATCGTGCCGACGGCGGAGGCCGCGGTGCCCCCGCGGGTGGCGGCGCTGGCCGCGCAGCCCAGGGACGCGCGGGGCCGGCTGGTGCTGGCGCTCGGGGAGGTCACCGGCCACGCGCACGCCGTGGTCGGCCCGGGGGAGCTGCGCCGGGAGGCCGGGTCGTTCGGCGCCGCCTGGCTGCACCTGCCCGAGGGCGGTCGGGTGGTGCACGAGGAGCACGCCGCGATACCGCTGCCCAAGGGCTGGTACCGGGTGGTGCGCCAGCGCGAGTACGTGCCGGGCGCGGTGCGCGTCGTCGCGGACTGACGAGGTCCGGGCGGGCGGGGCCCGCGGGCGGCGGGGCGGGCCGGGGGCCGGCGGCTCCCGGGGTGGTGGCGGTGGACGGAACGAGTGGGTCGGCCGGGCACGGGCCCGGCCGGGACAGGAGCAGGTGATGGTGACGGAGCAGACGGTCGGGCCGGCCGAGGTGACGGCCCGCTGGCGGGCGTGCGCGGCGGCCACCGGGGCGGCCGACCGGGTCGCGGTCGAGCGCGCGGTGCGGGCCGCCTACCGGGCGGCCGGGCTGGCCGAGCCGGCCGAGGTCCGCTGGTTCGGCTCGCCGCCGGCGGCGGCGCAGGCGGCCCTGGAGCTGCGGGCCGCCGGCGCGGTCAGCGTCCGCGAGGCCGTGCGGACGCTGCCGTGGGAGGCCGCCAGGCGGCGGGCCGTGGAGCGGGTCGGGCCGGCCGGGTGGGCGCCGCTCTGGTCCCTGACCGGTGGTGAGATCGGCCCGGTGACCAACGCGCTGGCCGGGCGGATCCGCGACGCGGTGCTCGACCGGCTCGCCCCCGAGCCCGACCTCGAGGAGGTCGACCAGCCCGGGGCCGACGTGGCCCGCGCCCGACGCACCGCCGTCCGGCTGGCGCTGCTGGACGCCGTCCGGGGCCAGCACGACGCGCCGTGGTTCGCCGCCTTCGAGGCGGCCGGCGTGCTCGCCGGGGCACCGGCGGAGCGGGCCGGGATCGACGCGCCGGCCGGGATCGACGCGCTGGCCGAGGTCGCGGGCGAGGCCGGCTGGTGGTGGCCGTACGAGGGCGTGGCCCTGGTCAGCGAGCGGCCGGTCGCGCTGCACCGCGACGAGGCGGGCCGGCTCGACCGGGCCGACGGTCCGGCCCTGGGGTTCGCCGACGGCTTCGCCCTGCACGCCTGGCGCGGCATGCCCGTCCCGGCCGACTTCCTGTCCGGCCTCGGCGGCGTCACGGTCGAGCGGATCCGGACGGAGGAGAACGCCGAGCTGCGTCGCGTCCTGCTGGAGCACTACGGCTACGAGCGGTACCTGGCGGACTCCGGCGCCGAGCCGCTGCACCGCGACGAGACCGGTGTGCTCTGGCGGATCCAACTCCCGGACGACGAGGCGGTGGTGATGGTCGAGGTGGTCAACTCCACCGCCGAGCCGGACGGCACCTTCCGCACCTACTGGCTGCGGGTCCCGCCGAGCACCCGCACGGCCCGGGCCGGGGTCGCCTGGACCTTCGGCATACCCGAGGCGGAGTACCACCCCCGGCGCGAGACCTGAGCGGTCGCCGGCCCGGGCGGCCCGGGCGGCTGTGACAGGGTGAAGCCATGGCGACGAACGACGAGCACCCGGCCGGTCCCCGCGCGGGCCGCCTCGAACCGTGGTCGGACACCGATCGGGTCCACGGCGATCTCCGTGCGGCGAAGGCGCTCGTCTACGACCCCTGCGGGTTCACCTGCACCCGGCCGGTCCCCGAGGCCGAGAGCGCCGACTACGCCGCCCACGCCTTCACCCTGGACGGCCGCCCGGTCCGCTTCCGCGCGGCCAGGACGACCCCCACCAAGGCCGGCCAGTTCGTCACGGTCTGGAAGAGGTCCCCGGGCGGGCCGATCCAGCCCTTCGACGCCACCGACCCCGTCGACCTCTTCGTCATCGGCACCCGCGACGGTCGCCACGCCGGCCAGTTCGTCCTGCCCATGGACGCGCTCCGCCGGCACGGTGTGGTCGCGGTGGACGGCTCCGGCGGGAAGCGGGCCTTCCGCGTCTACCCGCCCTGGGTGACCACGGCCAACCGGCAGGCCGGCAGCGCGCAGGCGTGGCAGCTGGAGCACTTCCTGCACCTGCCCGAGGGCGGCCCCGTCGACCTCGCCCGGGCCCGGGAGCTCTACCGGCGGTAGCGGCGGCCGGGCCTCGACGGCCGGCCGCCCCCGACGGCCGGTCACTCGGCGGGGCTCGTCCGGTGGAAGGCGGCGGCGTTGCGCCGGGCCCAGTCGGCGAAGGTGCCGGCGGGGCGGCCGAGCAGGCGTTCCACGTCCGGGCTGACCTGCCGTTCGGCGTCGGTCGGTGCGCCGAGGATGTCGAGCGTGCCGTCGGCCACGTGCTCCGGCATGAAGGCCAGGAGGTGCGCCCGGGCGGCCTCGCGGCTCAACTCGACGAAGGCGAGCGGCGCGCCGGTCGCCTCCCCGAGGGCGGCGGCCTGCTCGCGCGGGGAGACCGGCGCGGGCCCGGTCAGCACGTACGTCCGGCCGTGGTGCCCGTCGCCGCGCAGCACGACGGCCGCCACGGCGGCGAGGTCCGCCGGGTCCACGGTCGGCAGGGCCACGTCGCCGAACGGTGCCGGCACCGTCCCCCCGGTGCGGACCGGCTCCGCCCAGGCGAAGGCGTTGGAGTGGAAGCCGCTCGGCCGCAGGATCGTCCAGTCGAGCCCGGACTCCCGGACGGCCTGCTCGAAGGCCCCCAGCCGGGCGTGCGAGGGCGGCACCGGCCGGGTGCCCAGGATCTGGGAGGAGAGCAGCACCACCTGCCGCACACCCGCGGACCTGGCCACGTCGACCAGCGCGGCCGGGCTCTCCCCGCCGGTCAGCAGCTCGCCGGAGAGGAGGAGGAACAGCGCGTCGGCGCCGTCCAGGGCGGTCCGCAGGCTCTCCGCGTCCGCGAGGTCGGCGCGGTGGTGTCGCACGCCGTCCGGCAGGGTGGCGTCCGCCGGCCGCCGGGACACCGCCGTCACCTGCTCGCCCGCCGCCGCCAGCGCCTGCACCAGCGGTCGCCCGACATTGCCCGTCGCACCCGTCACCACGATCATGTCCGTCCCCGTCCTTCACTCTTCGCTATCGTCAATTCCCGCTGTTCACAGGAGAGTTGCGGCCACCTGAGGGGATCCCTCGGTGGCGACAGGACGACGCTAACAGCCTGCGTACAGTAGGTACCTAGAGGAAAGTGACCCGGCTCGGAGGGGGCGGCATGAGCGAGATGGCCTGGGCGGCGGACGGAACGACCGATCCGGTGCGGGCGTGCCCGATCGGCCCGGTGGTCGACCTCGTGTTCAGCCGCTGGACCACCCCGGTGCTGTGGACGCTCCACGCGCACGGCCGCCAGCGCTACGTCGAACTGCAGCGGCGGGTGGCGGACATCAGCCCCAAGGTGCTCACCCAGCGGCTGCGCCAGCTGGAACGCGACGGGCTGGTCCGGCGGACGTACCACGCCGAAGTGCCGCCCCGCGTCGAGTACGAGATCACCGAACTCGGTGACAGTCTCGCCCCGCTCTTCGCCACCCTCGCCGACTGGTCCGCCGCCAATCTGGACCGCGTCGCGCAGGCCCGCGAGGAGTACGACAGCGCGCCGCCCCGCTGATCCTCGGAGGATCCGCCGGCGCCGCCATGGTGACCGGGAAGCGGGCCGACAGCACACCGCCGCCCGCGCCGGGGGGCGCGGGCGGTGGTGGCGGTCCGGGCAGTACCGGTACGGCCCGGTGCCGGGCGGTTCTCGGAGGGTCAGGAGATCTCGTTGCCGTTGAACGAGCCGACCACGTTGTCGCCACCGGTGTTGAAGATGTCGGCCCCGGCGAGCTGGTTGCCGGTGCCGATGACCGTGATGGTCGTGGTGGTCACCTCGGGGCCGTCGGCGAATGCCTGGGTCGGGACGGCGGCGGCGCCGATGGCGGCCAAGAGGACGGCGACGGTGCGGACGGTACGGTACATGGCGTAACCCCTTCGTAGGCTAACTTGCTCTGCACACTAGGGAATCGGGGCGGGCACCGCCGGGGAATGTCACCCGAATGGTGCGCCTTGCGTGTCGCCCCCCCGCCCGGGACCGCGACCGGGACCGCGGCCCGGCCCGGGGCTCTACCCAGAGTCCGGACCGCGGCCGCGGGCGGCGCCTACGGTGGGCTGCCTCCGGCAGGCCCCCACGGCCCCGCGCGCTACGAGGGCGCGGGGCGGTACACCGTCAGGGCGTTCGGCGCCTTGCCCAGCCGCAGGGCACCGGCCGCCGGCAGGCTCTCGCCGTCCACCGCGATCCGGTCGGCGTCGCCGAGCGAGTCGAGGCCCAGGCCGGTCAGCCGGGCCGAGTGGTAGACCCGCGAACGCGACAGCGTGCCGGACAGGAAGGCCGCCGCCAGCCTGGTCCGGGCGAACGGGCTGCCGCCGTCCACCACGCGGATGTCCAGCAGGCCGTCGGCCAGGCCGGTCCGCCGGGTGGGGGCGAAGCCCGGCGGGTCGTAGGCGCCGTTGCCCGCGAACAGCAGCCAGAGCCGCCGGCTGCGTCCGCCGGCCTCGACGGTGACCGGTTCGGCGCTCCCCAGCGCCCGGGCGACGGCGACCGCCAGGGCCGGCCACTTGCCCAGCCGGCCCTCCAACGACTCGCGGAGCCGGACCAGTTCGGGATACACACCGAGACTGAAGGTGTTCAGGAAGATCCGCCGCTCGGTGTCGTCGACGGCCAGGCCCAGGTCGACGCCGCAGGCGGAGCCGGCCTCCACGGCGCCCGCCGTCGCCTCCAGTGACTCGATCCCGAGGTCCAGCGCGAAGTGGTTGAGCGTGCCACCGGGGAAGACGGCCAGCGGCAGGTCGCGCTCGACCGCCAGGGAGGCGGCCAGATTGACACTGCCGTCGCCGCCGCAGACCCCGAGCGCGCCGCCGTCCGCCGCCGCCCGGTCGGCCGCCTCGGCGAGCAGGGCGGGCAGGTCGTCGTCCGGTCCGCAGACCCGCACCTGCGCGCGCGGCAGCAGCGTGTGCAGGACGGCCGCGGTGTCCTCCGGGCCGTCGGCGAGCAACGCCCCGCTCCCCGAACCGCTGTTGACCACCACCGAGAGCCCGGCCCCCTCGGTCAGCGCCGGCGCCGGCCGGGGCGGCGGGCCGGCGAGCGGCGGCCGGTCGTTCGTCCGGGGCCACCAGCGAAGCGTCAGGGCCGCCAGCCCCGAACCCAGCGCGAACCCGGCCAGCACGTCACCGGGGTAGTGCGCGCCGGTGTAGATCCGGGACGCCCCGACCGCGGCCGCCACCGGCGCCACCACGACGCCCAGCAGCGGCGCCTCGATCGCCACGGCCGTCGCGAACGCGGCGGCCGAGGCCGAGTGGCCGGACGGGAACGAACTCGTCACCGGCTGCCGCAGCAACTGCCGCACCACCGGCACCTGGTCCAGCACCGGGCGAGGACGGCGGGTCAGCTGCTTGGCGGCGATGTTGGCCACGGCCGAGGCCATCGCCAGCGACCCGACCCCGCGCAGCGCCGCCCGCCGCCCGGCCCGGCCGCCGACCGCCCCCAGCACGGCGGCCGTGCCCATCCAGAGCACCCCGTGGTCCGCCGCCCGGCTCAAGCGCCGTAGCCACGGCTGGGCATGGCGCAGGCGCGCCAGCGCCACTCGGTCGAACAAAGCCCGGTCCACTGCGTCGAGTCGCCTCATCCGGCGAGCCTAGTCGGGCTCCCGCAGATCTGCGCGGCATTGAGTACGGGTACTCAGGCGTGCCGGGCCGAAACGGCGAACACTGGTGGCAGCTCACCCGCCCACCGGAGGACCCACCAGCCATGCTCAGCCGAACCGCCGCCCTCCTCGTCCCCGCCTTCGGCTCCCTGCGGGTGAGCGCCGACCCCGAGGCCGTGCTCGCACCCGGGAGCATCGTCGCCGCCAACCACACCTCGCTCGCCGACCCCGCGATCGTGTTCGCCGCCCTGCACCGCCTCGGCGCGCGACCGGTGGTGCTCGCGACGGCCGGCCTCTGGCGGGTCCCGCTGCTGGGGCGGCTGCTGCGCCACGAGGGGCACATCCCCGTCCACCGCGGCACCGAGCACGCCGCCGACGCCCTGGACCGGGCCGCCGACGCCCTCGCTGCCGGACACCTGGTCCTCATCTACGGCGAGGGCGGCCTGCCGCGCCGTTCCGACTCCGGCGAGCTGGCGCCCGGCCCGTTCCGCAGCGGCCTCGCCCGGCTGGCGGGGGCCACCGGCGCACCGGTGGTCCCGCTCGGCCAGGCGGGAGCCCGCCGCCTGAGCTCAGGCGGCGCGGTCAAGCAGCTCGCCGGCCTCACCACCGCCCCGGCGCGCCGCCCGGCCCTGCACGTCCACCTCGGCGCCCCAGTGCACCTGGACGACGACCTCGCCACCGCGACCGCCACCGCCCACCGTGCCGTCACGGCCGCCTGGGCCACCGCCGCCCGCAACGCCGCCGCCTGACGGGGAGCCGCGGCACACCACCGCGTCGGGCGGCCTCTGCGTCGACCGGCCTCTGCGTCGACGGGACGACCCGAGCGGGCCGGTCGGCCCCGGTACCCGACGCCGGGCCGCAGCACCCGACCGCGGGGACGTCGCCGCACCCGGTGACCAGCCGCGCGGACCTGTTCGGCCCCCTCCCGCGCCCCGACCACCGGATGGGGCCTCCCGGGCGACCTGCACCGGCGCACCCGCGGCCGCCCCACCCGCTGGCCCCCGCGACTGGGCCGAAGCCCCGCGACCCGGCCCGCCCGGCGCAGGTGGATCACCGCCACGCACTCCGTCGGCCGCCGGGACACCGGGTGACTCCCCGTCCTGGCCCCGCGCGTCCGCCCGGGCAACCTGCTGGGCCCGGGCGGCGATCCCGGCTCCGCGACCGCCGGCTATCTCGGGGCGGGGCGGCTCCGGTGTCGCCGATTCCTCCGCCGGCCCCTTCGACGAGGAGGCCGCCGGGCCGCGCCGGGACGGCCGGTGCTCGCTCGGCAGCGGCCCCGCCTGCGGAAATCCGGTTGGCCGGGCCTGCCGGGGGCCGCGATGATGCGGTTATGTCGCGTACGTTCGAAGAGCTGATTGCCGAGGCCGAGGCCGTGTCCGTCGATGGCTGGGACTTCTCCTGGCTGGACGGGCGGGCCACCGAGCAGCGCCCCTCCTGGGGCTACCAACGCCTGCTGGGGGAGCGGCTGGCGGCGGCCTCGGCGGCGCTGGACATCCAGACGGGCGGCGGCGAGGTGCTGGCCGGCGCCGGTCCCCTGCCGCCCGCGATGGTCGCCACCGAGTCGTGGCCGCCCAACGTGGCCCGGGCGACCGGGCTGCTGCACCCGCTGGGAGCGATCGTGGTCGCGGACCCGGACGAACCCCCGCTGCCCTTCGCCGACGGGGCGTTCGACCTGGTGACCAGCCGTCACCCGGCGACGGTCTGGTGGGCGGAGATCGCCCGCGTGCTGCGGCCCGGTGGTACGTACTTCGCGCAGCACGTCGGCCCGGCCTCGGTGTTCGAGCTGGTCGAGTACTTCCTCGGCCCGCAGCCGGAGGCCCGCCTGGCGCGGCACCCCGACACCGAGAGCGCCGACGCCCGGGCCGCCGGGCTGGAGGTGACGGACCTGCGGTCCGAGCGGCTGCGGATGGAGTTCTTCGACATCGGCGCGGTCGTGTACTTCCTCCGGAAGGTGATCTGGATGGTGCCCGGCTTCACGGTCGCCGCCCATCGCGACCGGCTCCACGACCTGGACCGGCAGATCCGCGCCGAGGGTTCGTTCGTCGCCTACTCCGCACGCTTCCTCATCGAGGCCCGCAAACCGGTATGACCTCGCGGCCGCCGTGTGTGGTTCGCGGCTGGACGGGCAGCAGTTGCCGGGTGTGTTCGTCGAACTCCCGCCTTGAGGTCGTCCGCATGGACCCCCGGCCGGTCAGACTCTCCCGCACGGGTTCGTCGCCAACGACGGCCCCGGCACCACCGCGGGCCGGATCACCAGGGTGGTCCGGCTCCCCCCGGGACCCACGCCACCGAGCCGCAGCCGGTACGGGAGGTCCCGGGCCGCGATGCGGTCGGCCTTCCCGGGCGTTCTCGCGGACGCGCACTCCGGCTCGTGGCCCGCCGACCTGCCTGCCGGGCGGAGCGGACAAGGGGTCTGGCCTCCTTCGCCCTTCTCGCAAGGGTGGTCAGTACCGACGCACGTTTCCGCGGATCCGCACGACTCCGGTCGCCGGCGCGGGGACGGGGTTCCAGTGCCCCATCGCTGTCATCGGCGATCTCGCACGGCGAGGCCTGCGCTCCACCGACGCGGGTCACCGCGACGCGCTCGAAGCCATCCGTGCACTGCCCGTCGGCTCCTGCCCGCTTCCCTTCGGCGGAGGGAGACCAGGCGTTCACGGAGACCGGGGGGACGACGGATTCCCAGCGCGTCCGCGTGGCGCGGGAACGCGCCGAGCGAGTCGTTGCCGGCGCCGGCCGCGCGCAGCGGGTCGGGGAAGCTGTTGGAGTGACGCATTCCCGCTCCGGGCCAGGGGTCTCCCGGTCCGGAGCGGACGGGAAGTCGGGTGGGCCGACTTCCTACTCCGTGGGCTGGGAGAGGATGGGCGGATGGAAGCTGAGGCCAGGCCGGAGCGCGCAAGGGACACCGTGGCTGATCCGGCGGCCCGGGCGGCCGGGGGTGAGACGCCCGAGAAGCGGGCTGCCGTGTGGGCGGCCGTCGCGGCGGGGGGTGACCAGGTCGGGGTGGACGACCGACTGGCCGATGCCTGGGCGGTCGGGCTGGCGCTCAATCCCGCCACCCCGCCCGAGGTCGTGGTGGGACTGCTGGCCCGGACGGCGGTGATGCCCTGGCCGGGGCTGCCCGCGGCCGTGGTCGAGGCGGCCGTGGGCCACCCGGACTGGGCCGTGCGGTGTGGCCTCGCGGAGTTCCGGTCCGACCTCACGGGCAGCCAGTGGGCGCGCCTGCTCGACGAGCCGGACGGCCGGCGCCGGTGGCTGCTGACCTGGATGGCGGCGGACCGGCGGGTCGCGCTACCGGGCGGCGTGCTCCGGCGGCTCGCCGCCGACCCGTCGGCCAGGGTCCGGGCCGAGGCGGCCCGCCTCCCCGGGATCGACGGTCGGACGGTTGCCGCGCTGGCCGCCGACCCCGAGGCGGCGGTGCGTGCGGTGGCCTGTCGGTACGCCGGGCCGCACCTCGACGGCGCGGCCCGGCGTGCGCTGCTCGCCGATCCCGTCCGCATGGTCGGGATGGAGGCGCTGCTGAACCTGCACCGCGACCACCCGATGCCGCGGTCGGTGTTCGGCGCCGCTAGCCCCGGGGCGTCCGGGGCGCCCGACGGTTTCGGGGAGCGCGCGGTGGAGTCCTGCCGGCTGGTGCGCGACCTCGCCGAGGAGTTGGTCGGCGACGGCGATCCGGCCCGGCGCCGTGCGCTCGCCCGCAACCCCTACCTCGACCACGACCTGGTCGACCGGCTCGCCGACGACCCGGACGGGCGTGTCCGCTTCGAGGTGTCGGTCCGGCCCGAGCTCACCGAGGAGCGGCGCGCACGGGTCCGCATCGACCTCGACGGGGGCATCCACCGTCCGCCCCTCGCGTGGGTCACGGCGCTCCACGGTGACCCCGACGCGATGCGCCGCCTGGCGGGCTCCTCCCATCCGCTGGTCCGGCGGAGCGTGGCCCGCGCCGGGCACCTGCCACCGGACGTGGTGGCGCTGCTGGCCCGGGACGAGGACCGGGTCGTGCGACTGTTCCTCGCCGAGTCCTGCGACGACGCGCCGGCCGAGTTGCTGCTGGACGTGTGGCTGTGGTGGACCGGCAGCCTCAGCGTGCCCGACCGGCCTTACGGCCACCCGAACTTCCCCCGGGCGGACCTCCTGCGGTACGCCGACGACCCGAACCCGCGGCTGCGCCGGCTCGCCCCCGACGATCCGGAGTCGACGGCCGAGCTGGTCGAGCGGCTCGGCCGGGACTCCGCCGAGGAGGTGCGGTGCCGGGCCGCGTCGGACCCGCGGCTCTCCGCGGCGTCGGCGGTCCGGCTGCTCGACGACCCGGGGGCGGGGGTCCGACATGCCGCCGCACGCAATCCCCGGCTGCCCGCCGCCGTCCTGGTCGCCCTGCTGCGCGAGCCCGACACCGCGGCGGTCGCGGCCGGGAACCCCGGCCAGCCGGTCCAGGTGCTGCGCGCACTGGGCCGGCGGGCCGGGGCGCCGGCCCGGCCGGAGGGCTGAACGCGGCCCGCTACAGGGTGCCCGCCCAGGAGTTGGTGCCGAGCAGGGTCTTGATGTCCGAGGCGAGGCCGTTGTCGGGATTCACCAGGAAGCCGAGTTCGTAGAGGGTGTCCTTGTCCCAGTTGGTGGTCAGCAGCCGGACCGGGACGTCGCCGGGGTGGGCCTGGAGGGCGAGCTTCAGCTCGCCCACCACGGTCGGGGTGATCTTGCCGAGCGGCGCGGTGATCTGCACCGGCGGCTTGGTGCCGAGTTCGGCGGAGGAGACGTCGAGGGTGGTGATCTCCTGGCCGAAGATGCTCAGCGAGCCGTCGCGCTCGTTGAGCCGGCCCCGGGCCGAGATGACGTTGTCCTCGACCATCTGATCGGCCATCAGGTTGTAGGTGGCGGGGAAGAAGAGCACCTCGACCGAGCCGTCGCGGTCGGCGAGGGTGATGATGGCCCAGGCGTTGCCCGCCTTGTTGATCCGCCGGTCGACGGCGGTGATCAGGCCGGCGAGGCGCACCTCGCCCTCGGTGCGGCCGGAGCCGAGGAGTTCGGCGATGGAGGTGTCGCGGTTGCGGGAGAGGATGTGCTCGGCGCCGTCCAGCGGGTGGCTGGAGACGTACAGGCCGAGCATCTCCCGTTCCAGGCTGAGCAGTTGCCGGCGCGGCCACTCCCGGTCGGTCAGTTCGAAGTCCAGTCCGATGGCCGGTGCGCCGCCGTCCCCGGTGTCCAGGGCGCCGAACAGGTCGTCCTGGCCGATCGCCTGCTGCTTCTTCAGGCCGGTGACGGCGTCGATCGCGCTCTCGTGGACGGTGCTGAGCGACAGGCGGGTGTGGCTGAGCGAGTCGAAGGCGCCCGCCTTGATCAGGGAGTCGACGGTGCGCTTGTTGCAGACCACCAGCTCGACCTTGTCCAGGAAGTCCGCGAAGGAGGCGTACTTGCCCTTCTCCTTGCGGGTCTTGACCAGGGACTCGATGACCGGCACGCCGACGTTGCGGACGGCCTTCAGGCCGAACCGGACGTCGCTGCCGACGGCGGTGAAGTCGACCACGGACTCGTTGACGTCGGGGGACAGGATCTTGATGCCCATCTGGCGGCACTCGGCGAGGTAGACCGCCATCTTGTCCTTGTCGTCCGCCACCGAGGTGAGCAGCGCCGCCATGTACTCGGCGGGGTAGTTGGCCTTGAGGTAGGCCGTCTGGTACGAGACCAGGCCGTAGGCGGCGGAGTGCGATTTGTTGAAGGCGTAGCCGGCGAACGGGACCAGCACGTCCCAGACCGCCTGGATGGCCTCGTCGGAGTAGCCGCGCTCCTTGCAGCCCGCGTGGAAGGGGACGAACTCCTTCTCCAGCACCTCCTTCTTCTTCTTGCCCATCGCGCGGCGGAGCAGGTCGGCCTGGCCGAGGCTGTAGCCGGCCAGCACCTGCGCGGCTCGCTGCACCTGCTCCTGGTAGACGATCAGACCGTAGGTGGGGCCGAGGACCTCGCTGAGCGGGGCCTCCAGCTCGGGGTGGATCGGGATGATCTCCTGCTGGCCGTTCTTGCGCAGCGCGTAGTTGGTGTGCGAGTTCATGCCCATCGGGCCCGGCCGGTACAGCGCCGAGACGGCGGAGATGTCGGCGAACTCGGTGGGCTTCATCAGCTTGAGCAGGGCGCGCATGGGGCCGCCGTCGAGCTGGAACACGCCCAGGGTGTCACCGCGGGCGAGCAGTTGGTAGGTGGTGGGGTCGTCGAGCGCGATCTTCTCGATGTCGACGTCGATGCCCCGGTTGGCCTTGACGATCTTGATGCAGTGATCGATGATGCCCAGGTTCCGCAGACCCAGGAAGTCCATCTTGATCAGGCCCATGGCTTCGCACGACGGGTAGTCGAAGCCGGTGATGATCACGCCGTCCTTGTCCCGCATGTGCAGCGGGATCAGGTCGAGCAGCGGGGTCGAGGAGAGGATGACGGCGGCGGCGTGCACACCGGTGCCGCGGATCAGGCCCTCGATGCCCAGGCCGGTGTCGATGATCTTCTTGACGTCGGGCTCGTTCGCGTACAGCGAGCGGATCTCGGTGCCCTCGTTGTACCGCGGGTGCTTCTCGTTGAAGAGGTCCGCGAGCGGGACGCCCTTGCCCATGACGTCCGGCGGCATCGCCTTGGTGATCCGGTCGCCCATCGCGAACGGGTAGCCGAGGATGCGGTTGGCGTCCTTGACGGCGGCCTTGGCCTTGATCGTGCCGAAGGTGTTGACCTGCGCGGTGTAGGCGGAGCCGTACTTCTCGGTGACGTAGCGCACCATCTGGTCGCGCTGGCGGTCGTCGAAGTCGATGTCGACGTCCGGGGGGTTGATGCGCTCGGGGTTCAGGAACCGCTCGAACAGCAGGTCGTGCTCCAGCGGGTCCAGCTCGGTGATCCGGGTGAGGTAGGAGACCATCGAGCCGGCCGCCGAGCCTCGGCCCGGGCCGACCGGGATGCCGTTGTCGCGGGCGTACTGGCAGATGTCGGCGACCACGAGGAAGTAGGCGTCGAACCCCATCGGGGAGATGACGCCCATCTCCAGCTCGATCCGGTCCAGGACCTCCTGGCTCGGGTTGTCGCCGTAGCGGACCTTCAGTCCGGCGTCGATCTTCTTGCGCAGGAACGACGCCTGGGTCTCGCCCTCGGGGACGTCGAACTGCGGCATCCGGTCGACGTAGGTGAAGACGTCCTCGTACGACTCGACCCGCTCGGCGATCGCCAGCGTGTTGTCGCAGGCCTCCGGGAGCTCGCGGAACAGCTCGCGCATCTCGTCGGCGGTCTTGATGTAGTAGCCGGTGCCCTGGAACTTGAACCGGTTCGGGTCGTCCTTGTTCTTGCCCACGCCGACGCAGAGCAGGCTGTCGTGCGCGTCCGCCTGGTCGGCGGTGACGTAGTGCGAGTCGTTGGTCGCCAGCAGTGGGATGTTCAGCTGCTTGGCCAGGCGCAGCAGGTCCTGGCGGACGTCCTGCTCGATGGACAGGCCGTGGTCCATCAGTTCCAGGAAGTAGTTCTCCTTGCCGAAGATGTCCTGGTAGGCGCCGGCCGCCTTGACCGCCTCGTCGTACTGCCCGAGCCGCAGCCGGGTCTGCACCTCGCCCGAGGGGCAGCCGGTGGTGGCGATGATGCCGGTCGCGTTGGCCGCGATCAGCTCGCGGTCCATGCGGGGCTTCATGTAGTAGCCCTCCATCGACGCGAGCGAGGAGAGCTTGAAGAGGTTCCGCAGACCGGTCGCGTTCTGCGCCCACATGGTCATGTGGGTGTAGCGGCCGCCGCCCGAGACGTCCTTGCCGCCCTCGCCGTCGGAGCTCGCCGGGCGCTGGCCGCCGGGGGACCAGAACACCTGCTTCTTCAGGAAGCGCGAGGCCGGGGCGACGTAGGCCTCGATGCCGATGATCGGCTTCACGCCGGTCTTGGCGGCGGCGTGGAAGAACTCGTACGCGCCGAACATGTTGCCGTGGTCGCTCATCGCGATGGCCGGCATGCCCTGCCGCTCGGCCTCCGCGAAGAGCTTCCCGTTCTTCGCCGCTCCGTCCAGCATCGAGTACTCGGTGTGGACGTGCAGGTGTGCGAACGTGTCGGACACGGCGGTGGGCTCCTTGTCGGTGCGGCGCGGTGCTGCGCGCTTCGGTGCGTGCGGTGCGCTTCGCTGCGGGGCGCGAGGCGGTACGGGTGGGGCTCCGGCGGGTGCGGGCGGGGCGCGGTGCACGGGGCCGGTGGGGCTGGCGGTCCGGGGGCGTAAGCCGTCCAGGCTAGCGGGTCCCGGGCCCGGACTCGCGATCGCGGCGGCCGGTCCCGCCCGGGCGGCGTGTCGCGGGCGCGGTGCTTGACAGCGCCCTCGGTGGCGCACTGCCGACGGGGGCGGCCGGGTTCGACCCGGCGACGGGAGTGGATCTTGGACGGCTAGGCTGCTGCCCCGTCACGTCCTCGTGGAGGGCGCTTTGGGAACGAGGGCGGGAGCCAGCTCATGATGGGACCGGCGCATGCGCTGTCGGGTGCGGCAGCGTGGCTGGGGGCGGGGGCGATCGCCGCGGGGCTGGGCGAGCCGATGCCCTGGCCGGTGCTGCTGGCGGGAACGCTGATCTGTGCGGGGGCCGCGCTGGCGCCGGATCTGGACCACAAGGCGGCGACGATATCCCGGGCGTTCGGGCCGGTGTCCCGGACGCTCTGCGAGGTGATCGACAAGCTCTCGTACGCGGCCTACCGGTCGACCCGGAAGAAGGGCGACCCGCGCCGCTCGGGCGGGCACCGGACGCTGACCCACACCTGGCTGTGGGCGGTGCTGTGCGGCGCCGGCGCGGCCGCGGTGGCGGTCTACGGCGGCCGCTGGGGCGTGCTGGCGGTGCTCTTCGTGCACATGGTGCTGGCGATCGAGGGGCTGCTGTGGCGCCACGCCCGGGTCTCCAGCGACGTGCTGGTCTGGCTGCTCGGGGCGACCAGCGCCTGGGTCCTGGCGGACGTCCTGGACAAGCCGGGGAACGGCTCGCAGTGGCTGTTCGACCAGCCCGGGCAGCAGTACCTGTGGATCGGCCTGCCGATCGCGCTCGGCTCGCTGGTGCACTGCCTCGGGGACGCGCTGACGGTCTCGGGCTGCCCGGTGTTCTGGCCGATCCCGATCGGGCGCAAGCGCTGGTACCCGGTGGGGCCGCCGAAGGGCATGCGGTTCCGGGCGGGCAGCTGGGTCGAGCTCAAGGTGCTCACGCCGGTGTTCATGGGCCTCGGCGGGGTCTGCGCGCTGGGGGCGCTCGGTTTCTTCGGCTGAGCCGTGCGGCCGGGGGTGCCCCTGACGGCCAGGGGTGCCCGGCCGTCAGCCGGGGCGGACGTCGCCGTGCGCCGGCCACCGGCGGTGGTACTGGTCGATGACGAAGCGGTGCCCGTGCCGCCAGCCGCCGGCGGCCGGGTGGGCGTCGCCGAGGTGGGGGTGGTCCGGCGGCAGGTCGGCGTGGACGTGGTCCAGCTCGGCGGCCTCCCGGGCGGGCCAGAGGGCGGTGGCGGCGGCCGCCGAGGCGAGCGCGACGGCGCCGAGGGCGGCGGCGGTGGCCGGGAGCCCCGCTCCGGCGGCCAGCCAGCCGGCCAGCGGGTAGGTCAGCAGCCAGCAGGAGTGGGAGAGCGAGAACTGCGCGGCGAAGGCGGCCGGCAGGTCGGCGTCGGCCGCGGAGCGGCGCAGCACCCGGCCGCCGGGGGTGAGCACCGCCGAGCAGGCCGCGCCGATCGCCGCCCAGGCGGTCAGCACGGCGCCCCAGGACCACGCGCTCGGGGCGGTGGCGGTGACGGCGGCGACGCCCGCCAGGACCACCGGCAGGGCGAAGGCGGCCGGCAGCATCACCGCCCGGTCGCCGATCCGCCCGAGCACGCGCGGCAGCAGCAGCGCGGCCAGGATGGAGCCCGCGCCGTACGCGCCGAGCGCGAGCGAGAGGGCGCCGGCCGGCCGGTGGAAGTGCTCGCGGACCAGGACGACGGTGTTGACGAAGACGATGGCGCCCGCGGCGGCGACGCCGAGGTCCAGGGCGAGCAGGGCCCGCAGTCGGGGAGTGGCCCAGAACAGCCGGGTGCCGAAGGCGGCCTTGGCGTAGACGCCGCCGGCGCGCTCGACGGGCGCCGGTTTGGGCAGGACGGCGGAGACCACCAGGGCCGCCGAGGCGAGGAAGCCGGCGGCGGTGCCCGCGAACAGCCAGCCGCTGGAGAGCAGGGCCAGCAGCCCGGCGGCGAGGGCCGGGCTGAACAGGCTCTCCAGGTCGTAGGCCAGCCGGGACAGCGACAGGGCCCGGGTGTAGTCGCGCTCGGCGGGCAGCACCTCCGGCAGGGTGGCCTGGAAGGTCGGCGTGAACGCGGCGGAGGCGGCCTGGAGGAGGAAGATCAGGGCGTAGACCTGCCAGACCTGGGTGACGAACGGCAGGGTGAGCGCGACGGCGGCCCGGGTGAGGTCCATGGCCACCATCAGCGCCCGGCGCGGGATCCGGTCCGCCAGCGCGCCGGCGAGCGGGGCGATGGTGACGTACGCCACCATCTTGATCGCCAGTGCGGTGCCGAGGACGGCCGAGGCGTGGTCGCCGGCGAGGTCGTAGGCCAGCAGGCTCAGCGCCACGGTGGCCAGACCGGTGCCGACCAGGGCGACGAGCTGGGCCGTGAACAGGTGGCGGTAGGTGCGGTTGCGCAGGATGGCCGGCATGCGGTGGTCCCGTCCCCGGTCGGCGTCGTGCGGGTACGCCCACCATCGTAGCCAACATGTGCGCACCTGTGCACATGTTTCCGGCGGCGAGGATCGTGCCGGCGGCGGTGACGGCCGCGGCGACGGCAGGGTTGGCCCGAAGCGGCGGCGACCACACAGGTGGCGGCCCTTACGGCACTCTGATTTGCCAACCCTTTACACTCCTGTAGAGCTGGTGACCCGTTCCCCCCGGACCGGGCCGCCCGCCGACCGGCCACCCTCGTCGCAGTGAAGGAGTCGCGGACCCCGCGATGGACGAACCTCCCAGTTCTCACCGTGCTGTTCCCGTCACGACGTGTTCGACCAACGGGGCGGGGGTGGCACGGTGACCGACGTCCTGCTGCTGCTCCTCGCCCTGGTGCTCACCGCCGCCTGCGCGGTCTTCGTCGCCGCGGAGTTCTCCCTGACCACCGTCGAGCGGGGCGCCCTCGAACGCGCCGCCGACGCCGGCGAGCGCGGCGCCCCCGTCGCGCTGAAGGCGGCCCGGCGCCTCACCTTCCAGCTCTCCGGAGCCCAGCTGGGCATCACCATCACCAGCCTGGTGATCGGCATGGTCGCCCAGCCGGCCGTGGCGGGGCTGCTGCGCGCACCGCTGGAGGCCCTGGGCCTGCCGAGCGGCGCGGTCAACACCGTCGGGATCCTGCTCGGGGTCCTGCTCTCCACCGTCGTGCTGATGGTCGCCGGCGAGCTCGTGCCCAAGAACTGGGCCATCTCGCGCCCGCTCGCCGTCGCGAAGGTGGTGGCCGGGCCGCAGTACTACTTCTCGGCCGCCTTCTCGCCGCTGATCGGGCACCTCAACGACACCGCGAACCGGGTGGTGCGGCGCCTGGGCCTGGAGCCCGCCGAGCACCTCGCCTCCGCCCGGACGCCGCAGGAGCTGGTCGCCCTCGCCCGGCACTCCGCCCGGGCCGGCGCGATAGAGCCCGACACCGCCGAACTCTTCGTCCGCTCGCTCAACCTGCGCGAGCTGACGGCGGAGAACGTGATGACCCCCCGGGTCGACGTCCGGGCCCTGGAGGAGCACGCCACGGCGGCCGACGTCGCCAACCTCACCCGGGCCACCGGGCTGTCCCGGTTCCCGGTCTACCGCGGCAACCTCGACCAGGTCGTCGGCGCCGTCCACATCAAGGACGCGCTCGCCGTCCCCGCCGACCGGCGCCACCTGCACCCGGTGGCGAACCTGGTGACCGAGCCGCTGCTGGTGCCCGAGACGCTCACCGTCGACCGCCTGCTGGACCTGCTCCGCGGCGAGGAGACCATGGCGGTGGTGATCGACGAGTACGGCGGCACCGCCGGCATCGCCACCCTGGAGGACATCGTCGAGGAGGTCGTCGGCGAGGTCGTCGACGAGCACGACCCGGCCGAACTGCCCGACCTCATCGACCTCGGCGAGGGCCAGGACGGCCGCCACCGCTGGGACGCCGACGGCATCACCCGCACCGACCAGCTCGACACCGTCGGACTGCCCGACACCGAGGGGCCGTACGAGACCCTCGCCGGACTGATCGCCGACCGCCTCGGCCGGATCCCTGTGCCCGGCGACGTCGTCGAGACCCACGGCTGGACCCTGCACGTCACGGCCGTCGCGCACCACGTCGCCGAACGCGTCCGGATCAGCGGCCCGGCACCCGACGCCGACCCGGACACCGGCGCCGCCGACGGCACCGGACGCCGCCCGGAGGAGAACCGATGACCGCGATCCAGCTCGTCATCGGGCTGCTCACGCTGGTGACCAACGCCTTCTTCGTCGGCGGCGAGTTCGCCCTCATCTCGGTGCGGCGCAGCCAGATCGAACCGCGCGCGGAAGCCGGCGACCGGCGCGCCCGCACGGTGATCTGGGGTCTGGAGCACGTCTCCGCGATGCTGGCCACCGCCCAGCTCGGCATCACCGTCTCCTCGCTGGTGCTCGGCGCGGTCGCGGAACCCGCGATCGCCCACCTGCTGGAGCCCCCGCTGCACAGCGTCGGCGTGCCGGACGCCCTGATCCACTCGATCGCCTTCGTCGTCGCGCTGACCGTGGCGACCTACCTCCACATGCTGCTCGGCGAGATGATCCCCAAGAACATCGCCCTGGCCGCGCCGGAGAAGGCCGCCTACCTGCTGGTGCCGCCGCTGGTCGCGGTGACCCGCGCGGTACGGCCGATCGCCTTCTCCATCAACGCCTTCGCCAACCGGATCCTGCGCCTGCTGAAGGTCGAGCCCAAGGACGAGGTCGCCTCGGTGTTCACCGAGGAGGAGCTGGCCCGCATGGTCAAGGACTCCTCCGACGCCGAGCTGCTCAGCGACCGCGACACCGAGCTGCTGCGGGACGCCCTGGAGCTGGGCTCGCGCCCGGTCTCCGAGGTGGTCACCCCGCGCGAGGAGATCGTCTTCGCCGGGCCCGGCACCACGCCGGTCGAGCTGGAGCAGCTCGCCGCCCGGACGGGGTTCTCCCGCTTCCCGGTGCTGGACGCGGACCGGACGGTGCTCGGCTACCTGCACATCAAGGACGCCCTGGAGCAGGACGGCGCCCGCGACCGGCCGTTCCCGGCCCGCGCGCTGCGTCCGATCGCGCGCGTCCCCGAGTCCACCCCGCTGGACGACGTGCTGACCGCCATGCGCCGCTCCGGCACCCACCTGGCCGCCGCGATCGCCGCCGACGGCACCGCCTCCGGCCTGGTCACCATGGAGGACGTCCTCAAGGAGCTGGTCCGCCCGGCCCCCGCGCGGCCGTAGCGGCGGGCGGGACGCGCGCCCGCCGCCCGCACCCGTGAGACAGCCCGCCCCGGACGCGACCGGGGCGGGCTGCGGGCTTTCCGGAGCCCGCCGTCGAGCCGGCGCGACCGGCGACCGCCCCTGCCGGCCCTGCCGCCCTGCCGCCCCGCCGCCCCGCCGGCCCGACGGTCCGGCAGGGGCGGTTTCGGCCATCCGGGGCCGGAGCGGCGCAAGAGGCACCCTTGTCGCCGTAGGCCGGGCGGCTGTTCCATGGCGGCATGGTCCGAAGCGAGCTCGTTCTGATGACCGATCACAGCTCGACCGAGGGCAGCCGGGAGATCCTGTCGACCGCCGTGCGGGAACTCACCGGTCGAGCACCCGTCCTCGTCGACGCCCGGCACTTCATGACCGGCGGCACCGGCCGGATCTCCGGTTCCGGCTCCGGTTCCGGTGCTTCCGGCGCGGGCGGCGGCCTCCGGCTGGAGGTGCCCGGCGAGGGCGTCGCCGTGACGGCCGGGGCGGTGATCGTCTACGAGATCCCGCCGCACCGGCGCCGCGACTTCGAGCAGTGCCAGCGCCTGCTCGGCGCCCACGGCGCCCGCTCGCTCGGCACCGACGTCGACGCCTGGCGGGTGGCCACCGAGAAGGACCGCACCGTCGAACGGTTCACCCGGGACGGCATCGCGCACATGCCCACCGTCGCGTTCTCCCGGCCCGCCCCGGGGGCCGTCGCCGAGGCCTTCGACCGGCTCGGCGGCGACGTCTGGGCCCGGCCGACCGTCGGGATGGGCGGCAACGACGTCTTCCACCTCACCACCGCTGCCCAACTCGCCGCCGCCGCCCGCTACTACGCCGAGGCGGGGGCCGACTGGCTGATCGCCCGCGACGCCCGGAACTTCACCGCGGACGGCCGGCGCCACCAGTACCGGGTGGTGGTCCTCGACGGACGCGTGGTGCGCGCCGTCGAGCACGTCCAGCCGGACCCGGACGCGCCCTGCAACGAGAGCCGGGGGGCCCTCTCGACCGTCCTGCCGGATAGTGAACTGCCGGCCGGTCTGGCCGAGTTGGCGATCTCCGCGACCAAGTCGCTCGGCCTCCCGCTGGCCGGCGTCGACCTCGCGGCCGAGAGCGGCGGCGTGGTCTTCGAGGTGAACGTCCACCCGCAGTTCGGCACCGTCGGCGGCCTGGAGTCGACCGCCGTCCCGTACGTGGCCGCGCACCTCTAGCCGGGGCCGGGGCGCCACTCCGGTCGGGGCCCTGGTCGGAGGCGCGGGCGCGAGGGTACTAGAATCGGGACAGTTGTGCAGGCACCTCGTTCGGTGAGGCGTCGCCACGGACACAGGCCACTGACCCCACGACGTCGAGAGACGCCCAGGTTCAGGACAGGTCTCCCCGGCCTAAGGGGTGACCCCAAGTGGCTGCACCCCCGGGTGCTACGCCGTGGCGTGCCAAAGCTCTGACGAGATCAGGGGTGCCCACCCGTTCCCGCAGGGCAGCCGTGCCCTCGGCCGTACGGCGTGGCTCGCTCCCTGATGGCCCGGTAACGGCGACCCGGGGTACGGGCGCCCCGACGGCGAGGAGGTGAGAGCTGTGGATCCCAGTAGTCCGGGCCGAAGTCGGCCCTGCCCCGGCACCGCCCCCTCTTCTCCTGGCCCCCGGCACCCCTCCTCCCGTACCGCTCCCCGCCGCCGCACCGCCCGTCGCTGACAACGGGCCACCGCGCGGCCGGGCGCCGTGCGCGGTGGAGGCCGGCCGGGCGCCTCCCCACCCGCCCCGGCTTCCCGCGACCGACGTCCAGGGAGCGCGGCGGACACCGAACCATGGAGGTACCCCGCCATGTCCGACTGGCGTGTGCGCGCCGTGCGCGCGAGCAAGCGTCCGTTCTCCCGCTCCGACAACACCGCCCCCGGCGGCGAGGTCCAGCCGGCGCCCGAGCACTCGATGGACCCCCGGCCCGACCAGCCGGTCGAGCCCGTGGCGCTGGAACGCTCCGTCGTGGAGGCCGCCGTGTACCGCGACGGCCGCCGGGTCGAGCCGCCCGCCAGCCTCGCCGACATCTACCGCCAACTGCCCGCCAAGCCCGGCACGATGGCCTGGATCGGGCTGTTCCGGCCCGCCGAGGCACAGCTGCTGGAGGCCGCCGAGCGGTTCAACCTGCACGAGCTCGCGGTCGAGGACGCCATCGTCGCCCACCAGCGGCCGAAGCTGGAGCGCTACGGCGACACGCTGTTCGTCGTGCTGCGCGCCGCCCGCTACCTGGACGACGTGGAGGAGGTCGACTTCGGCGAGGTCCACCTCTTCGTCGGCCCCGACTTCGTCCTCACCGTGCGCCACTCGCAGGCGCCCGACCTCTCCGCGGTGCGCCGCCGGCTGGAGGACGACCCGGAGCTGCTCGCCCTCGGCCCCGAGGCCGTGCTGTACGCGGTGCTGGACGCGGTGGTCGACGGCTACGCGCCGGTGATCGCCGGTCTCCAGCACGACATCGACGAGATCGAGACCGAGGTGTTCGGCGGCGACCCGCAGGTCTCCCGGCGCATCTACGAACTCTCCCGCGAGGTGATCGAGCTCCAGCGGGCCACCCGGCCGCTGCTGGAGATCATGAAGAGCCTGGAGGCGGGCTTCGGCAAGTACGGCACCGACGACGAGCTCCAGCGGTACCTGCGGGACGTCGCCGACCACGCCACCTACGCCGCCGAGCGGGTGGACGGCTTCCGGCAGATGCTGCAGAACATCCTCACCGTCAACGCGACCCTGGTGTCGCAGCGGCAGAACGAGGAGATGAAGCAGCTGGCCGAGGCCGGGCACATGCAGAACGACGAGATCAAGAAGATCTCCTCCTGGGCCGCCATCCTGTTCGCGCCGACCCTGATCGGGACCGTCTACGGCATGAACTTCGAGAAGATGCCCGAGCTCAAGTGGGCCTTCGGCTATCCGTTCGCGATCGGCCTGATGGCGCTGGTCTGCGTGAGCCTCTACTTCATCTTCAAGCGGCGCGACTGGCTGTAGCGGGGGAGCGGGACAGGAACCCCCGGGCGTACGGGGACCCGACCCCGGGCGTACGGGGTCGGGACGCCGGGCGTACGGGGTCGGGACGCCGGGCGTACGGGGTCGGCCGTTCCGGCGTACGGGGCCGGGACTCCCGGCGTACGGGGCCGGCACTCCGGCCGTACGGGGCCGGCACTCCCGGCGTACGGGCCGGGACCTCCGGTGTAGGGGACCGGGCCGGTGCCATCCCTGCGGGGGATCCGGCACCCCGCCGATCGGCGCGCGCCCGGTGCTTGGTGTGCGTGCTAGCTTCCGGGCCATGGGATCACGTGGGTCACGCGCGGCCGCGGCGCAGCAGGCGATCGAGGGCGTAAGGGAGTTGGCCGGTGCGGGGCTGACGGCCGAGCAGGTGTTCCGGCGGGCCGACGAACTGCTGCGCGACGTCCTGGAGTACGACGCCGTCTGCTGGCACACCGCCGACCCGGCGACCGGTCTGGTCAACTCCGTCCTGAGTGACGACCTCAGCCTGGACTCCTTCGAGAACGCCGTCCGGCTGGAGGTGTGGGCCGACGACCCGGCCACCTTCCCCAGGATCCGCCGCAGCGGCGTCCGGGCCGAGACGCTCAGCCGGGCGACCCAGGGCCGCCCCGAGCGTGCCGCCCGCTTCCGCGAGCAGATCGCCCCGGCCGGGTTCGGCGACGAGCTGCGCGCGACCTTCGACGCGCACGGCGGGATGTGGGGCTGCGCCGCGTTCATGCGGGCCGCCGACCGGGGGCACTTCCTCGGCCGCCACCGCGAGCTCGCCGACACCGCCGCCCGGCACCTGGGCCACGCGCTGCGGGCCTGCCACCTGCCGCCGGGCGGTGGGGCGGACGCCGACGCTGGACCGGCCGTCGTGGTGCTGGGCCCGTCGAACCGGCTGGTCGCCCTCTCCGGCCCGGCCGAGGAACTGCTCGCCCGGCTGGCCGATCCGTCCCGCACCTCGCTGGGGCTGCCGACCGCCTTCGCGATGGCCGCCGAGCAGGCCAGGCGGACGGCGAGCGGGCTGCCGGTGCCCCAGGCGAAGATCCGTATCCAGTCCCGCGACGGCCGCTGGTACGTGCTGCACGGCTCGTCGCTGCAGGGCTCGGCGGCCGACGAGGTGACGGTGGTGGCGACCGCGGCCACCCCGGCCGACGCGATGCCGCTCTACCTCTCCGCGTACGGGCTGACCGCGCGCGAGCAGGAGGTGGCCCTGCTGCTGGTGCGCGGCTGCGACACCCGGGACGTCTCACGGCTGTTGACGATGAAGCCGTACACCGTGCAGGACCACCTCAAGTCGGTGTTCGCCAAGGCGGGAGTGGCCAGCCGCCGCGAGCTGATAGCCCGGATCATGCTCGGCGGCGGGCACTGAGCGGGGCGGCGGGGCGGGCGACGGAACCCGGTCGGCCGATGCCCGTTTGACAAATCCCCTTGCCGGAGCGGCAGATAGGAGCCATGGCCGACCACCCCCACGACAGCGTCCACCCCACCGCAGACCCCACCGCGGACCCCGGCGGCGCCGCCGGTGACGACCTCGCCGCGGTCCTGACCACGGTGGGCCCCCGCCTGCGGGCCCTGCGGCGCGAGCGCGGCAGCACCCTGGCCGGGCTGAGCGCGGCCACCGGGATCTCCCTCAGCACGCTGTCCCGCCTGGAGTCCGGTCAGCGCAAGCCGACCCTGGAACTGCTGCTGCCGCTCGCCCGGGAGTACCGGGTGCCGCTGGACGAACTGGTCGGCGCCCCGGCCACCGGCGACCCGCGGATCCACGCCCGCCCGTTCAAGCGCTACGGCCAGACCTTCATCCCGCTCACCCGCCACCTCGGCGGGCTGCACGCCTACAAGCACATCATGCCGCCGGGCCACGGTGCCGGCCCCGAGCTCGAAACGCGGGTGCACGAGGGCCACGAGTGGGTCTACGTGCTCGCCGGGCGGCTGCGCCTGCTGCTCGGCTCGCAGGACCTCGTCCTCACCGCCGGGGAGGCCGCCGAGTTCGACACCAGGACCCCGCACGCGTTCGGCAACGCCGGGCCGAACGCGGTCGAGTTCCTCAGCCTGTTCGGCGCCCAGGGCGAACGCATCCACGTCCGGGCGAAGCCGGGAACCCCCGTGCGTTAGCTGTCGGCGGGGTTCCGGTCGGGGCCCCGCGAGGCGGTGCGGAGGGGGCCGGGGACGAGTGTCGAGGAGAGCGCGGGGAGCGGCACGAGCGGCGGTGTCCGGAGGCGCCGCGGCCGTCCCCCGGGGTCCGGGGGGAGGGCTGCGGCGCGGGGGCGCTCAGGACTTGAGGAACTCCAGGAGGTCGGCCTCGAAGGCGGTCCGGTACGCCCCGTGCAGACCGTGCGAGCCGCCCGGGTAGACCTTGAGGACGTTGTTCGGGACGAGCTCCGCCGCCTTCAGCGCGGCGGCCGCGATCGGGACGATCTGGTCGTCGTCACCGTGCGCGATCAGCGTGGGGATGTCGATGCGCCGCAGGTCCTCGGTGAAGTCGGTCTCGGAGAACTGCCGGACGCACTCGTACGCGCCGCGCGCGCCGACCTGCATGCCCCAGAGCCAGAACGCCCGGCGGATGCCCGCGGCGCCGACGAGGTCCGCGTCGGGGCGGTCGAACCCGTAGAAGGACTCGCTGAGCTCCCAGTAGAACTGCGAGCGGTTGCCGTCGACCCCGGCCCGGATGTCGTCGAAGGCGGCGAGGGGCGTGCCCTCGGGATTGCCGGGGCCCTGCAGCATCAGCGGCGGGACGGCGCCGAGCAGGACGGCCTTGGCGGCCCGGGCCGACCCGTGCCGGCCGAGGTAGCGCGCCACCTCGCCGCCGCCGGTCGAATGGCCCACCAGGACGGCGTCACGCAGGTCCAACTGCTCGATCAGCTGGGCGAGGTCGTCGGCGTAGGTGTCCATGTCGTTGCCGTGCCAGGGCTGGTCGGACCGGCCGTGGCCGCGCCGGTCGTGGGCGATCGCACGGAAGCCGTTCCCGGCGACCAGCCGCAGCTGTTCGTCCCACACGTCGGCGTTCAGCGGCCAGCCGTGGCTGAAGACGACGGGGCGGCCGCTGCCCCAGTCCTTGTAGTGGATCCGGGTGCCGTCGCTGGTGGTGATGGTGGGCAAGGGGGCTCCTTCGCACGGGATGCGGGACGGGGAGGAGGTGGGGACAGGGCGGGGTCGGGGCGCGGTCGGGGCTTCGGCTGTCCCCGGGGCCGGTCGGTCGTGCGGGTCGGTCGTGCGGGTCGGGCGGCCCGGTGAGGGATGACCGCGCACTCCGCCGACGCTAGGCCCGGAGCGGGCCCGCCACCCCGCGAACGTGACGCTCCGTCAGCGTGTCGGCCGGGAACGTCGGCCGAACGGGTGACCGAGGACGGGGCCGAGGCAGCCCGGGCCCGCCCGGCCGACGGTTCGGCGACGGCCCCCGTCCGGAGCCGGACAGCTGCCATCGCGCCTGGTGGGCAGCGGTCCGCCGGGCGTCCGGGCCGTCCTATGCTGGCGGGATGACCGAACTTCCCGGCTTCGCCGCGCTGCTGGCCCGACTACTGGACCACCGGGGCCCGGAGCCCGCCGAGTCGGCCCGCCGGGCCGGCGTCACCGACGCCGAGCTGGCAGCGGTGCTGGACGGTGCAGCGCCGGATCCGGCGCTGCTGCGCCGACTCGCGCCCGCCCTCGGCCTGGACACCGCCGACCTGTTCGAGATCGCGGCGCTGCCGCTGCCGGCGGACCTCGCGCCGGCCGGCGGGATGGCCACCACCTCGATCGTCGGCGTGGTGCGGTTCGGCATGGCGCTGTCGGCCGACCGGCGAGCGGAACTGCGCTCCTTCGTCGCCTCGCGGCCGCCGGCCGACCGGCCGGGGCGGATCGAGGGGCTGCCCGCCTCGGCGCCGGACCCGGCCTCCGCCGGGAACCTGCTGATGCGGATGGTCGCCACCCGGAACCTCGGGTGGACCGGAACCACGAAGATCTTCCACCTGCTCACCGGCCGGTACTGGATGTCCGACGCGTACGGGCGGATCTCCTCCGGGGCTGAGGCGCCCACCCCGGACCTGGTCGCCGACTTCGCGCTCGTGCTGGGCATCCCGGTGGGCGACCTCGCGGCGCTCCTCGGGATGCCGCTGCCGCCGGAGCTGCCCGGGCCGGACGCCGCCGTCGCGGACGCCGCCCTGCTGCTCCGGGGCCTGCGGCGGCTGGGCGTCGCGCAGCTGCGCGAGGCGGAGGACCTGGCGAGGGCCCTGTAGCCGTCCTGACCGGTGCGGCCCGCCGGTGGCGCGGACAGCCGGTGGTCCGGTCGGCAGGCGGTGCGGCCCACCGATGGCCCGGGCGGCCGGTGGTGCGGTCGGCGGGCGGTGCGGAACACGGATGATCCGGGCAGGCTCCGGTACGGATCCTCTACAGCGCTGTAGAGTCGTTCGGGTGGCGACTACGCCCGGTCGCGCGGCCGTCCCGTCGGGGAGCCGGCGACCGCACCGGAACGGGAGGGCGCAACCGTGGTGGAAGGTCGGGGCATGCCCGTACTCGAAGGCAGGCGCGAGGCACGGGACGGAACAGACCCGCGCGGAACAGGACCGGGCGGACCGGGGCGGGGTGAACCCGGGCCGGACGGACCGGAGCGGGGCGCACCGGAGCGGGGCGCGGGCCCGGTGGACACCGAGGTGGAGTGGGTCTACCAGCCGGTCGAGGTGCACTTCGACGACGACCGATGGGCCCTCGGGCGGATCAGCGGATGGTGGCAGGACGCGGGCGGACGGCGCTGGTGCCGGTTGAGGGTGGCCCGGAGCGGTCACCCGGCCCGCTGGGAGCCGTTCGACCCGGCGCGGGTGGTTCTGCTGCCCGTCGGCGGACTCTGAAGCCCCGTCGGGGCGGTGCCGCCCGGGCCCGGACCGGGCCGCGGCAGGCCACTTGCCCGGGATTGGCCCTGGCCCCGGCGGAGCGGACCGGCCGAGGATGAGCGGTATGAGCGATTTCGACAGCGCGCTGCGCCCCGAGAGCCGGATCGTCCACCCGCCCGTCCCGGAGGTGACCGGCAGCCGCCCGATGGGAGTGCCGCTGCACCAGAGCCACCTGTTCGCGTTCGAGGACAACGACGCCCTGACGCGCGCGTTCGCCGGACCGGACGAGGCCTTCCTCTACAACCGCTACGGCAACCCGACGGTCCGCTCGCTGGAGCAGGCGGTCGCCGGGCTGGAGGGCGGCGCGGGCGCGATCGCCACCGCCTCCGGCATGGGCGCGATCAACACCGTGCTGCTCGCACTGCTGAGCTCCGGCGACCACGTGATCGCCCAGCGGAGCCTGTACGGCGGCACCTTCGCGATGCTCGCCGACCTCGCCCGGCGCTGGGGCGTGGAGGTCACCCACGTCGGGGGCGACGACCCGGAGGAGGTGCGGGCCGCACTGCGCCCCCACACCCGCCTGCTGCACCTGGAGACGATCTCCAACCCGACCACCCGCGTCACCGACCTGCCCGGGCTGATCGGGGTCGCCCGGGAGGCCGGGGTGCTCAGCGTGGTGGACAACACCTTCGCCACCCCGCTGCTCTGCCGGCCGATCGAGCACGGCGCCGACATCGTGGTCCACTCGGCCACCAAGTACCTCGGCGGGCACTCCGACGTGCTGGCCGGGATCGCCGTCTTCGCCGACCCCGAACTCCACCGCACCGTCTGGCACTACGCGGTCGAACTGGGCGCCTCGGCCGACCCGCACAGCGCCTGGCTGACGCTGCGCGGCCTGCAGACCCTGGCCCTGCGGGTGCGCCGGCACTGCGAGAGCGCCCGGGAGCTGGCCGGCCGGCTGGCCGGTCACCCGGCCGTCACCAGCGTCCACTACCCGGGCCTGCCCGCCCACCCCGACCACGAACTCGCCCGCCGGCTGCTGCCGGAGGGCCACGGCGGGGTGCTCGCCTTCGACCTGGCCGGCGGCCGGGAGGCGGCCCGCGCCTTCACCGAGTCGGTCCGGCTGGCCTCGCTGGCCCCCTCGCTCGGGGGCGTGCACACCCTCGTCCTGCACCCGGCCAGCACCTCGCACCGCCAGCTCGACGACGCGGAACTGGCGGCGGCCGGCATCGGCCCGGGCACCGTCCGGGTCGCCGTGGGCATCGAGCATCCCGAGGACCTCTGGGCTGACCTGGACCAGGCGCTCGCCAAGCTGTGAGCCCGACGGCGGTGCGGCGGGGCGGCCGGGGCGGCCAGGACGACGATGTCGTCCTCGGTCGCCCCGGCGGCGGCCGGGCCGAGCGCGTGCGGCTAAGAGCAGGTCGTCCGGCCCGCCGGCGGCGCGTGCGGCGCGGTCAGGCCCCGGGTGCGGGCGGCTGCTTGAGCTTGGCCCAGACGACCTCCAGGGCCGCGATGTCCGCGTCGTCGAGCCGGTCGTCGAAGGCCTCGGCCAGGACGGCGCGCCGGGTGGAGTCGGCGGCGGCGAAGAGCCGGCGGCCCTCGGGGGTCAGGGTGATCCGCACCGAGCGGGCGTCGACGGGGGAGGGGACGCGCTCGACCAGGCCGCGGGCCTGGAGCGAGTCGGCCACCCGGGAGACCTGGCTCCGGCTGAGCAGCGTCTTGGCGCCGAGGTCGGAGGCGGCCACCGGCTCCTGCTGCCCGTGCAGCCAGAGCATCACCTCGAACCAGGAGAGGGGCAGGTCGTGGGCCTTGCCGAGGGCCTGGTCGACCTTGGCACTGAGGGTGGTGCCGGCCCAGACGAGCCCGTAGAAGGCGTGGTCGCGGGCGGTGAGCTCGCCCAGGGTGAGTTCGGTACGCGCCATGCCGACACCCTACCCGTTTGCGTGTGCGCACACACGGATCTATGGTGTGTGTGCACGCACGCAAATCCGAGCCGTCGGGAGCGCCCTCATGACCACCGCCCGCATCGCCCTGATCACCGGTACGTCCTCCGGCATCGGCATGGCCGCCGCCGTGGCCGTCGCCCGTGCCGGGCACCACGTCGTCGCCACGATGCGGGACACCGGCCGTTCCGGCGCGCTGCTCGCCGCCGCCGAGGCGGCGGGCGTCGCCGACCGGATCGAGGTGGCCCGGCTGGACGTCACCGATCCGCGGTCGGTCGAGGCCTGCGTGGCCGGTGTGGTCGCCCGGCACGGGCGCCTCGACGCCGTCGTCAACAACGCCGGGGCCGGCTACGTGGGCACCGTCGAGCAGGACGGACTGAAGCCGGTCCGGGCCACGATGGAGGTCAACTTCTTCGGTGTCGTCGACGTCACCCGCGCCGCGCTGCCGCACCTGCGGGCCGTCGGCGGCCGGGTGGTCACCGTCACCAGCGTCGGCGGCGTGGTCGGGCAGCCCTTCAACGAGGCCTACTGCGCGGCCAAGTTCGCCGTCGAGGGCTTCATGGAGGCGCTGGCGCCGGTCGCCGCCACCGTCGGCGTCAAGGTCACCGTCGTCGAGCCGGGCGCGGTGGCCAGCGAGTTCGTCGCCAGCCAGGGCCTGGACATCCCCGCCCTGCTGGCCGCCGCCGGCCCCTACGCCCCCGCGCTGGACGCCTACGCCGCCCGCACCCGGGCGGCGTTCAGCCGGGCGCAGACCCCGGAGCAGGCCGCCGAGTCGGTGGTGGAGGCGCTGACCGCCGAGCAGCCGCCGTTCCGGATGCAGACCTCCGAGACCGCCCGCGCCTTCGTCGGCGCCAAGCTCGCCGATCTGGACGGCTCCGCGGTGCAGGAGCTCACCGGTGGCTGGGTCGGCTGACCGCCGCCGGGGCCGCCCCCGCACCTCCTCTGGTTGAGGACATGCCAGGTCAGCGAGGTGCGGAGCGGCATGTGCCTCCGAGAGGTTCCAGCCGATGGACGGATTGACGACCGGTCATACTGGGCGAGGCCTGAGCGCAGGCCACAGGCGTCGACGACGGCGCCGAGCACGCCCCAGACCGGAGGAACCGATGAGCCGCCACCTGCCGACCACCGTTCCGCCGGGCGCGACGCCGGCGCAGCCGTGGAACCGGCAGCGACTGCGGAGCAACAACGAATGGCTGCTGCTCGAACTGCTGCGCACCGGCGGTCCCTCCTCACGCGCCCAGCTCGCCCGGGACACCGGGCTGTCCAAGCCCACCGTCTCCGCCGCCCTGGCCGCGCTGGAGCAGGCCGGACTGGCCCGCGAGGCGGGCCGGTTCGTCCCCGAGCGCGGCCGGACGGCGGTGCTCTACGAGCCGGACCCGACGGCCGGCCACGTACTCGGCGTGGACATCGGCCGGGGCTGGCTCCGGGTCGCGGTGGCCGACCTCGCCGGGCGGATCGTCGCCCGCCGGGACGTGCCCAACAAGGGCCGCTCGGCCAACGCGGTGGCCGACGCCGTGGTCGCGGCCGCCCGGGAGACCGCCGCCGAGGCGGGGCTGGCGGCCGGCGACATCGTGCACGCGGTGATCGGCACCCCGGGTGTCTGGGACGAGCAGCGGCGCGGCGTGCGGTACGCGACCAGCCTGCCCGGCTGGGGCAGACGCGGTCTGTTCGACCGGATCGCGGCGGGACTGGAGACCGCCGTCACCGTCGGCAACGACGCCAACCTCGCCGCCCTCGGCGAGTTCACCCTCGGCGCCGGGCGGGGCAGCCGGATGTTCGCCTACCTGCTGATCGGCACCGGCCTCGGCGTCGGCGTCCTCAAGGACGGCGAACTGCTCTCCGGCGCGCACGGCGCGGCCGGCGAGGTCGGTCTGGTGCCGCTGCCCCCCGGAGCCGACGGCGGGCCGGGCCGGACGATCGAGCAGGAGGCCGGGGCCGACGCGGTGGTCCGCACCGCACTGGGCCTCGGCATGCGCGGCCCGCTGACGGCCAAGCAGGTCTTCGACGCGGCCCGGGCCGGCGACCCGCTCGCCGCCCGCGCGGTCGAGCGCGAGGCCGAACAGCTCGCCTACGCGATCGCCGTGCTCGCGGCCGTGCTCGATCCGGACCTGGTGGTGCTCGGCGGCGGCGTCGGCGGCAGCGCCGACCTCCTGCTGGAACCGCTGGAGCGCGAGCTGCACCGCCTCACCCCGCTGCGCCCCAAGCTCGCCCCGAGCGGGCTGGGGGAACAGGCCGTGCTGCTCGGCGCCGTCGCCACCGCCCTGGACACCGCGCGGCCCGAGGTCTTCGAGCGCCGCTCGGCCCTGGCGGACCACGGCGTGCCGCTCTGACGGACCGCGGCCCCGCCGCTCCGGCGGCGGACCGGCCGGCCTGACCGCCGCGCCGTGGCCCCGGCCGGAGCGGCCCGGACCACGGCGCGGCGGTCGGTCAGCAGCTGATGCTGCCCCGGCGCAGCGCGTGGCCGCCGGTGTTGCTGTCGTCGGCCCAGTAGACGGGCTTGGCGCCGGCGGTGCACTCCCCGGCGCCGGCCAGGGCGAAGCCCTCGTTGTTCAGGTTGGCCAGGCCGCTCGGCCGGTTGAACACCGCGGTGGTGACGAAGGTGCCGCCCGCGCCGATCTGCATCGTCCGGTGCTGGCCGTCGCAGGTGTCGTCGCACACCACCCAGAGCCGGGAAGCCTGCGGCTCCCACTGCAGCTCCATGACCCCGGCCATGCCGCTGCCGAGGGTGGCCACCCGGGTGAACGCCCCGCTGTCCTGGAGGACGAAGCCGTAGATCTGGCCGCCCTCGACGCCGACCAGGAACACCCCGCCCCCGTGCGCGCCGTATCCGGCCGGGTCGTAGGCCGCGTGGGTCGACTCGTCGGTGAACCCGGCGCCGGTCAGATAGCCGTCGGGGATCCAGGTGATGCCTTCGAGCCCGAGGTTGGAGCCCACCGACGGCAGGGCGGAGGTCAGGTTCCACTCCTTCGCGGCGGTCAGCGTGGTGCCCGTGCCGCTCACGTCGTACCGCAGGACGGAGAGCCTGCTGGTGCCGGAGGCGTCGCCGTTGCGCTCGCTCGCGACGAACACGCCCCCCGAGGCGCCGGCACCGGTGAGGGTGACGCCCTCGCTGTCAGGGGTGCCGGAGCCGCCCGGGAAGCGCAGCTTCTTGCCGGCCGTCCAGCCGTTCGCGGTGTCCGGCTTCCACCCGCCGGACCCGTTCGGCACCAGCCGCCACAGCTTGCCGGAGTTCTGCGCCCCCCACAGCACGCCGCCCTCCTGGTAGAGACCGCTGAGGTCCGACCCGAAGACGTTGGAGGCGTCGGCGTTCGCCACCGTCCCGCTGCCCGGCCAGGCCACCGGCGAGGTGCCGCCGGTGCTGCCGCAGGCGTTCGCCGCGCCCAGGGTGAGCGCCGCCTTGCGGAAGGCGCCGGTGCCGTCGGGGCAGCGCGACCAGGACGGGGCGGAGTGCTCGCTCCAGCTGAAGCTGTCGACCAGGGTGCTGCCGTTCGGCAGGTACAGCCGCGCCTTGTCGGAGGAGCCCAGGCCGAACGCGCCGTGGACGTCGAAGGCGCGGAACCCGCCGGGAGCCAGCGTGGTGCCGGGGGCGATCGCGTACTTCGAGCCGTTGTCGTCGTCCTTGAGGATCCAGCCGGAGACGTCCACCGCGGTGGTGCCCTTGTTGTAGAGCTCGACGGAGTCGTCGACGTCCCCGGTGGTCACCACCTCGTTGATCCGGATGTCGTCGGTCGAGGCCGCGCGGGCGGGCGAGGCGCTCAGCAGCCCCGCCGGCCCGGCGGCGGCGACGAGGAGGAAGGCGAGGCTTCGGCGCCAGCGCGGTACGCGCGATTCGGTCACGATGTCCGTCCCGGGATCGTCCTGTCAGGGTGTCACCACCCTTCCGCCACCGACCCAACGGGTGCCCGCCGCCGGGCGAGCGCCGTATGAACAGCGGACGAACCGCCGGGCGCGGCCCGGGTGGCGGGAGACCGGGTAGGTCGTACCTCCCACTGTTCCCCTCGCCGCCCCCGTGAACCGCCCCTCCCGCGGGCCCGGGCTCCGGCGGGGGCGGGAGCACCCCCGGGGCGCCCGGGGCCGGTGGGGTCCGCCGTGGCGGGCAGCGGCTTCCGGGGGCATCCTCTCGATGTCCAAAGCCCTTACGCGTCAAGGAATATGAGGTAGCGTCATGGGCTCGGCACGACCGATCCGGAGGTCCGGCCGGCCGGGGCAGGGGTGGGAGCGGCCGGGGGAGCGCATCGGGCGGGCCGCGGCCTTCGCGATCGGTTCGCCCCGTCGGCGGCACGGATTCTGCCTCGACCTGATGGTCCGGGCGGTGCCCGCCGGAGCGCTGTTCGCGCTCGCGGTGCACGCCTTCCGCGAGGCCGGCGACCGGCGCCGCGAGCTCATCGCCCTCGGCCTGGTCGGGCGGGCCGGCGGTGACCTGGGCCTGAGCCTCCTGGCCGAGGCGGCCGAGGGGCTGCTCGGTCTGGGCGACGAGCTGGCCGCCCACCTGGTGCTGGAGGAGGCCGGTGACGCGCTGGCGGAGGCCGGACAGTACGAGCAGGCCGCCGCCGTCCACCGTACGGTCGCCGACTTCCGTGCCCGTGTCGGCGACCCGGCGGCCGAGGAGCCCGCGCGCCGCCTAGGCGCGGGCCCCGGTCCGCGCCTAGCCGACAGCCTGGTACCCACCGTCCTCGGCGCGGAAGATCTGCTTGGCCTTGGCGAGCAACTGGAGGTCACGGCGCACGGTGCGCGGGTCCGGGCGGGGCAGGTAGGTCTCGCGGGCCCGGTGCCAGTCCCAGGTGCCGCCGTCCTTCCGCATGATGTCCAGGAGCCGCTGCCGGCGCTCGATCGCCGAGGCGGGTGGGGTTTGGTCGTCGTTCATGGGTTCATTCTCTCGCATCGCGGTGCCGGGTCGGGACGGGGGCGCCCTGGGCGGCGGGGAACCGCGCGTAGTCGTCCGTGTTCCCGCCGTTCATGGCCGGACCATGATCCTCCAGCCGGGACCGACCCGGCGGCAGAGCCTAGGCCGCTCGGCCGATCGCGACCGGGACCAGCGGCGGAGGCCGGCCGGACCGCTCGGTCCGTACCGTGGTGGAATGACTGTCGATCTGGAGAAGTACTTCGCCCGCATCGGATGGGAGGGCGAGTCCGCGCCCACCGCCGCGACCCTTCGCTCCCTGCACCGTGCCCACATCCTCGGCATCCCGTTCGAGAACCTCGACGTGGTCACCGGCTCGGTGCCCTCGCTGGATGTCGGTGAGCTCCAGGCGAAGCTCGTCGACAGCTCCCGCGGCGGCTACTGCTTCGAACACAGCTCCCTGTTCGCCGCGGTGCTGGACGAGTTGGGCTTCGGGGTCACCCGGCTGACCGGCCGGGTGCGGGTCGGCGCGCGTGCCGGGGAGATCCGACCGCGGACCCATATGGTGCTGGCCGTCCAGGTGCCCGGCGAATCCGGCCGCCACCTCGTCGACGTCGGATTCGGGTCCATCGGCGGGCTGCTGGAGCCGCTCCCGATGATCCCCGGTGAAGCTCGCGAGGCTGCCGGGCGCACCCACCGGCTGGTCGTCGAGGAGGCGGACGGCCCCGCGCCTGTCTGGGTGCTGCAGGCGAGGACGGGCGAGGCCTGGGAGGACCAGCACGCCTTCACCCTGGACCCGGTCCCGGCGCCCGACCTCACGATGTCCAACTGGTTCGTGGCCACCTACCCGCGCTCGCCGTTCCGGCGGTTCTACCTCCAGCGCACCCGGACCGCCGATCACGTGCGGCTCGACGGAAAGACCTTCACCCACACCGACGCGGCGGGCACGACCACCGCCCGGGAGCTCGAAAGCCCCGAGGAACTGGTGGAGTTGCTGGCGTCCGAGTTCGGCATCAACCCGCCCCCGGGCGTCGCCGCGGCCTTCTGACCCCGCACCTCGGAGCCCGCACCCCGCACTCGCACCTCGCACCCCGGACCACGGGGCACCGGTGCGGCGGCCCCGGAGCCGAAGCTCCGGGGCCGCCGCGCCGTCGTCGGACGGGTCAGACCGTGGCGTCCGCCGTGGCGGTCGGCGTCAGGTACTCCTCGCGGATCTCGCGGGGGCCGAAGGGCCAGGTGCGTTCGGTGCGGGCCCAGAGGAGGAAGGCGCCGCAGCCCGCGACGACCCAGGCCAGCGACCACTCGACGGGGTGGAAGCCGGGCGCGTTGCGGTCCGCGTAGCCGTAGATGACCAGCCAGCCGACGGCCGCGACGATGCCGGGCGCCGGGTAGAGCCACATCCTGTACGGCCGGACGAGTCCGGGCTGGCGGCGGCGCAGGACGGTGACCGCGACGATCTGGGCGAGGGCCTGGACGATCACCATCACGGTGGTGAGCAGGTTGATCAGCAGGGTCAGCGGGGGGTGGTCGGTGCTGGCGCCGAGGTGGCGGCCGAGCAGGAAGCCGGCCGCGGTGAGTACGCCCATGGCGGCCAGGCCGAGGACGGGGAAGCCGTGCCTGGGGTGGAGCCGGCCGAAGGCCCGGAAGAAGACGCCGTCGCGTGCCGCGTCGTAGGGCACCCGGGAGCCGCCGAACAGGCCGGCGAGGACGGAGGCGAAGGCGGTGACCAGGATCAGTACGGTGACCACCTGGGCGGCGCCCTTGCCCCAGGTGCTCTCCAGGACCGCCGAGGCGACCGACCTGGAGGCCACCGACTCCGGGTCGAGCATCGCGTGCCAGTCCATCGCGCCGAGGACGCCGATCTGCAGCAGCAGGTAGATGGTCATGATGCCGACGATGGACAGCACGATGGCGCGCGGCAGGACCCGGCCCGGGTCGCGGACCTCGGCGCCGACGTAGGCGGCGGTGTTGTACCCGAGGTAGTCGTAGATGCCGATGGTGAGGCCGGCCGCGAAGCCGATCCAGAACTGGCCGTGGGTGAGTTCGACGGCGTGCGCGGGCCAGTCGAAGGCGCGGCTCGGGCTGAAGTGGGTGTAGCAGGCCACGATCACGGCGAGCACCGAGAGGATCATCACCCCCCACATCACGGTGGTGAGCCGGGCGATGTTCTCGACCCGCCGCCAGAGCAGGAGCACCACCAGCGCGCAGAACGCGACCCCGACCAGGTCGCCCTGGCCGCTCGTCATGCCGGGCCAGAGGTAGCCGAGGTACTGGACGAAGCCGACCACGCCGGTGGACATGATCAGCGGGATGAAGAGCATGGCCGTCCAGACGAAGAGGAACGGCATCAGGCGCCCGGTCCGGTACTGGAAGGCCTCGCGCAGGTAGACGTACGTCCCGCCGGCGCCCGGCAGGGAGGCGCCGAGTTCGGCCCAGACCAGGCCGTCGGCGAGGGCCAGGACGGCGCCGGCCATCCAGCCGATGACGGCCTGCGGGCCGCCGAAGGCCGCGACCATCAGCGGGATCGTGACGAAGGGGCCGATGCCGCACATCTGGCTCATGTTGAGCGCGGTGGCCTGGAAGAGGCCGATTCTTCGGGTAAGGCCGGGGGACACCGGGGCCTCCGAACGTGGGGGAGTGGGGCGCCGGGCGGGGTGCCGGGGGGTTCAAGTTAGGGAGCATTACTTATTTCGTCAAGCCGCTCGGGCGGCAAGGGGGTTACTCCGGTGACAGTTGGGAAACTTTCCTAACGAAAGCCATTGACCGCGCGCCGCGCCGCCCCGATTCTGTAGGCGCCCGCTGTGGTCGCCGCCGTCCGCCCCGAGTGCTCCGCTCCTCCCTCCGCCTCGCTCCCATCCGCTTCGCTCCCCCTCCGCCTCGCCCGTCTCCCCCTCGATCCGCCGTCGCAGGCGGTGGATCGGCGAAAGTGAGTTGGCATGCCCATATCTATCGGAGTCCGTCCGACCGCCCCGTCGGTGGTCGCCGTCCTCGGCTCGGCCGCCCTGCTGCTGGCCCCGGCGACCACCGCGACAGCCGCCCCGGCCACGTCAGCCGCCCAAGCCGCCCCGGTCGCTCCCGCCGCGGCGGCGGCCGTGCCCGCGATGGCCGCCGCGCCGTACGAGTACCTGGGCTGGGGCAGCCCGCAGAAGCCCACCGACGTGATGAAGGCGACCGGGGTGAAGTGGTTCACCCTGGCGTTCGTCCTCTCCGACGGCGGCTGCAACCCCAAGTGGGACGGCAGCCGGGCGCTGACCGGTGGGTCCGACGAAGCGGCGATCAAGTCCATCCGGGCGGCCGGCGGCGACGTGGTGATCTCGGTCGGCGGCTGGAGCGGCAACAAGCTGGGCGAGAAGTGCTCCAGCGCGAGCGCGCTCGCCGGCGCGTACCAGAAGGTGATCGACGCCTACAAGCTCAAGGCGCTGGACATCGACATCGAGGACACCGAGTTCTCCAACGCGACGGTCCGTCAGCGCGTCGTCGACGCCCTGAAGATCGTCAAGACCAAGAACCCGGGCATCGTCACCTACGTGACCATGGGCACCACCCCGAGCGGCCCGGACGCCACCGGGAAGGACCTGATCAAGCGCGGTGCGCAGGCCGGCCTCGCCAACGACGGCTGGGTGATCATGCCGTTCGACTTCGGCGGCCACAGCGGCACGATGGGCCAGGCCTCGGTCAGCGCGCTGGAGGGCCTGAAGGCGGCGGTCAAGAGCGCCTACGGCTACGGCGACGACGCCGCGTACCGGCACATCGGCGTCTCCTCGATGAACGGGAAGACCGACGAGGCGGGCGAGACGGTCACCGCCGCCGACTTCCGGACCATCCTCGGCTACGCGCAGCAGCACCACCTGGCCCGGTACGCCTTCTGGTCGGTCAACCGCGACCGCGCCTGCGGCTCCGGCACGGACGCCGACGCCTGCAGCGGCGTCGCGCAGTCCCCGTACGAGTTCACCAAGATCGTCGTCCAGTACCAGGGCTGAGGAGCATTCCGATGACACGACCGAACACCAGACACCGCGGCCGCGCCGCGGCCCTGGTCGCGGGGGCCGGCCTGGCCGCCGGGCTGCTCGCGGCCCCGCCGGCCTCGGCCGCGCCGGTCCGCTACGAGGCGGAGGGTGCGGGCCTGTCGCAGGGCGTGGTGGAGTCCAACCACAGCGGCTACTCCGGCACCGGATTCGTCAACACCGACAACGCCACCGGCAGTTGGGTCGAGTTCACGGTCGACGCGGCGAGCGCGGGAAACGCCGTGCTCGGCATCCGCTACTCCAACGGGACCACCGCGAACCGCCCGGCGGCCGTGGCCGTCAACGGCGCCACGGTCGAGCCGGCCCGGGCCTTCCCGTCCACCGGGAGCTGGGACACCTGGGCGACCTCGACGCTCACCGTCCGGCTCACCGCCGGGGCCAACCGGATCCGGCTCACCTCCACCACCACCGGCGGCACGGCCAACCTGGACTACCTGGACGTCGACCTCGGCAGCGGCCCGGCCCCGGGCGGCCCTGCGGTGCCGTTCGGCAGCCACCGCTACCCGTACGCGGCCGGCACCCTCAAGCCCTCCGGCGCGCAGTCCGTGACCGACCAGCAGGTGATCGACAAGTACAACGCCTGGAAGGCCGCCTTCGTCCGGCAGAACTGCGGCAACGGCTGGTACGAGACCATCTCGCCGGACGCCGACCACCCGTACGTCGCCGAGGGCCAGGGCTACGGCATGGTGGTCACCGCCCTGATGGCCGGCGCGGACGCCAACGCGCGGACGGTCTTCGACGGAATGGTGAAGTTCGTGCTCGCCCACCCGTCGGTGAACAACGCCAACCTCCTCGCCGCCGAGCAGGACTCCTCCTGCCGCAGCGTCAACGGCTCCGACTCGGCGACCGACGGGGACCTGGACGTCGCGTACGGGCTGCTGCTCGCCGACCGGCAGTGGGGCAGCGGCGGGACGTACGACTACAAGGGCCTGGCCGTCAAGCACATCAACGCGATCAAGGCCAGTGAGGTCAACCCCACGACCCATCTGATGCGGCTCGGCGACTGGTCCACCTCGGGCGACTCCACCTACTACATCACCCGCTCCTCGGACTGGATGATCGACCACTTCCGCGCCTTCCGGGCGGCGACCGGCGACACCACCTGGGACACCGTCCGCACCGCCCACCAGAACCTGATCACCAAGCAGCAGAGCGGCTACGCCCCGAACACCGGGCTGCTCGCCGACTTCGTGGTCAACACCAACGGCACCGCCAAGCCCGCCGCCGGCGAGGTGCTGGAGAGCCCCCACGACGGGGACTACAGCTGGAACGCCTGCCGCGACCCGTGGCGGATCGGCGCGGACGCCGTCACCAGCGGGGACGCCGCCTCGCTCGCCTCGGCGCGAAAGATCAACACCTGGATCAAGGGCAAGACGGGCGGCGACCCGGCGACCATCGCCACCGGCTACAAGCTGAACGGCACGGTCTTCGAGAACGGCCGTGACATGGCCTTCACCGCGCCGTTCGTGGTCACCGCGATGACCGACCCGGGCTCGCAGGCCTGGCTGGACGCGCTCTGGGCCAAGCTGGCCGGCACCGCGATCGACCCGGCCCTCTACTACGGCGGCAGCGTGCAGCTGCAGTCGATGATCGTCGCCTCCGGAAACTACTGGGTGCCGTGATGACCGACACCGGACACCCGCGCACGACAGCCGCGGCGCACCGGCGGACGGCGCTCGCCCGGGCCGGCGGAGCGGCGCTCGCCGCGGCCGCCCTGGTCCTGGGGGCCGTGGCGGCGCCGCCCGCGGCGACCGCCGCCCCGGCGGCGAGCACCGACTACCAGGCCGAGGACGCCGTGCTCGCGCAGGCGAAGACGGCCACCAACCACACCGGGTACACCGGGACCGGCTTCGTCGACTACACCAACACCACCGGCTCCGCCGTCGAGTTCACGGTGAGCGCCACCGCGGCCGGGACGGCCTCGCTGGCCTTCCGGTACGCCAACGCCGGTACGGCGAACCGCCCGATGGACATCGCGGTCAACGGGAAGGTCGTCGCCGCCGGTGTCGCCTTCCCGCCCACCGCCGACTGGGACACCTGGGCGGAGAAGACCGTCGGCGTCGCCCTCGCCGCCGGCGCCAACCGGATCCGGGCCACCGCCACCACCGCCGACGGCGGCCCCAACCTCGACCGCCTCCGGGTGGGCGCGGCGGCCGACACCACCCCGCCGAGCCGTCCCGGCGCGCCGAGCTGCTCCGCCGTCGGGCCGAACGCTCTGACGCTGGGCTGGGGAGCCGCCGGCGACGACGTCGGCGTCGCCGCCTACGACATCTACGAGCACGGCAACAAGCTCGCCGAGGCCCCGGGCACCGCGACGTCCCGGCAGCTCACCGGGCTGGCCCCGGCCACCACCTACAACCTCACCGTGATCGCCCGCGACGCCTCCGGCAACGCCTCGCCGGCCAGCGTCGCCGTCGACTGCACCACCACGGCGGGCACCGACCCGGCGCCCGGCCGGCCGGGCACCCCGACCGTCTCGGCCGTCACCGCCACCGGCGCCACCCTGACCTGGGGCGCCGCGACGGACGACAAGGGCGTGGTCGGGTACGAGATCCGCAGCGGCTCCGCCGTCGTGAAGACCGTCACCGGCACCCCGCCGGCCACCTCGGCGGCGGTCACCGGGCTCGCCTGCGACGCGCCGTTCACGCTCTCGGTGGTCGCCCGGGACACGGCGGGCAACTACTCGGCGCCGTCCGACCCCGTCTCCTTCACCACCGGCGCCTGCCCGGCCGACGGCGGCGTCCCGGGCTCCCCGAGCGCCCTCTCCACGGGGTGGACGATTCCCTGGGGCATCGCCTGGCTGCCGGACGGCACCACCTCGCTGGTCACCGAGCGGGACAGCTTCAAGGTCTTCCGGCTCACCACGGGCGGCGCCAAGACGGCGGTCGGCACCGTGCCCAACGCCGTCACCACCGACGGGGAGGGCGGCCTGCTCGGCATCGCCGTCGACCCCGACTGGGCGGGCAACCACTACGTGTACCTCATGCACACCGCCGCCGAGGGCAACCGGATCGTGCGGATGACGTACAACGGCTCCACGCTGAGCGGCTACAAGGTGCTGCTCCAGGGCATCAAGAAGAACCGCTACCACAACGGCGGCCGGCTGGCCTTCGGCCCCGACGGGTACCTGTACGCGTCGACCGGTGACGCCCAGACGTCCTCGCTGGCGCAGGACAAGAACTCGCTCAACGGGAAGATCCTGCGGCTGACCACCGACGGCAAGCCGGCCCCCGGCAACCCGTTCGGCAACTACGTCTACAGCTACGGTCACCGCAACCCGCAGGGCCTGGCGTTCGACCGCAACGGACGGCTCTGGGAGGCGGAGTTCGGCGACTCGAAGCGGGACGAGCTCAACCTGGTCAAGCCCGGGGCCAACTACGGGTGGCCCACCTGCGAGGGCACCTGCGGCGTGGCCGGGATGACCGACCCCAAGGCGAGCTGGCCGGTCAACGAGGCCTCGCCGAGCGGGATCGCGATCGTGCGCAACGTGGTCTACATGGCGGCGCTGCGCGGTGAGCGGATGTGGCGCATCCCGATCGACGGGAACACCGAGAACGTCGGGACGCCGACCGCGTACTACGTCGGCGCCTACGGCCGGCTGCGGACGGTGTCCAAGGTGCCCGGGGCCGACCGGCTCTGGCTCACCACCACCAACGCCGACAACAACGGCGGGGCGGCCGACGGGGCCGACAAGGTCTTCACGATCTCGATCGGCTAGCGGCGCGGGGCGTCCTTACCGTGACGGCCCGGGCCCGGAGGAGTCTCCGGCCCGGGCCGTCACGGCCTGCGCGGGGCGGGGCCGCCACGGCCTCGGTTCGCCGCCGACCAGCGGGCCGACCGCGACCGCCATCCCGATGGTCGCCCCGTAGACGCCCATCGCGGTGCCCCGCTCGCGGCCGGGCGGGAACTCCTGGGCGACCAGGGCCGGCGACACCGCGAACACCACCGCGCCGCCGACGCCCTGGATCGCTCTGGACACGTTGAGGAAGGCCGGGTTCGGCGCGAGGGCGCAGAGCAGCGAGGCGCCGGAGAAGATCACCAGGCCGGCGGCAAGGCCCGGCGCCGCCCGAGGCGGTCGGCGAGCCAGCCGGCCGTCAGCACCAGCGCGGCCAGCGAGAGCGCGTAGGCGTCGAACACCCACTGGAGGTCGGCGAAGTCGGCGCCGAGGTCCTTGCGGATCGACGGCAGGGCGACGTTCACCATCGTGATGTCGAGCAGCAGCATGAACGTCGCCACGGAGACGGCGAGGAGGGTCCACCACTTGCGTTGCACGGCTGCCGGTCTCCTTCGCCCTGTCCTCGTACTCCCGCCCGTGCGAGAGACGACGACCCGCCCTTAGCCCGCCGACCGGGCTCGGTCGGGACGGCACCGACCGTACGCACCACAGGGGTTCGAAGCCCGGCAAGCGCGGCCGGGCGGGCGGATCCAGGACCTGTCCGGCGGAGACGGCGGCGCGCGGGCCGGACGGGCGTGGGGGCCGGTCGACCGTGGGTGATCGGCGCTGGGTGATCGGCCCCGGGCGGCCCGGTCGCGCTCCGTGGTCGCAAGGTCTCGATCTGCCAACGAAGTGTGCGGGATGTGCTGGTGGCGTGTGGTCACCCTGATTGAATCCCGAACATCTTTTCATCGGATCGGAGCGTCTCCCCTCGTGTCTCCCCTCATGCCCTCACGCACGTCCGCACGAATGTCGTCCCGCACGGCTGCACGCACGCGCGGCGGTCGTCGCGGCCTGGCCGCCGTCGCCGGACTCGTCCTCACCGTCGGTCTCGCGCTGACCGGGTGCGACCCGACGCCGGCCGACGGCGCCACGACCGCCGCCTCCCCGCCCGCCGTCACGGCCCCGGCCGCACCCGTCGCCACCGTCCCGCCGGCCACCCCCGCACCGGTGGCCACCGCGCCCGCGCCCGTGGCGACCCCGTCGGCGGTGACCACGCCGGTGCCGCCCGCGGAGCCGGCACCCGCGCCGACCACGGCCAAGCCCCAGTCGGCCGCGCCCAAGACACAGCCGCCCGTCACCAAGGCCGCGCCGGAGCCCAAGGCGACCACCGCGAAGCCGCCGACGGACCCGGAGCCGACCGCGCAGCCCAAGGCGGCCGCCGGCGACTGCGAGATCCGCTCCAACGCCGGCAACTGCTACAAGGCGGGCCAGTTCTGCCGCGACGCCGACCTGGGCAAGAGCACCCACGAGGCCGGCGGCCGGGTGATCTACTGCCGCATGGTCAGCGGCAAGCCGCACTGGCAGGCCTGATCCGCCGGCCCGCACCGATGAGGCCCCCGCCCCGCCGGCTCCCTCATCGGCTCCCCGCCAACCTCGACCTCCCACCACCCGACGCCTTGAAGTGCCGAGGTCGGTGACGTCCTCCGGACACGCACCGGGGCAGTTCACCGACCCGATGAGTGCCCACCTCGTCGGGCGGTCGGGGCCTTGCTCTCGGAAGAAGGCGACCGAGCGGATTCGGAGCCTGTCCGACACGGGCCTGCAGTGAGGCCCGAGAGTGACGGAGCGGCCGGCCCGCATCGCTCCCACAGCGGTGAGCAGCGAACCCGTGGGGGTCTGGATGCCGCGGGCGGGCAGCCCGGAAACCGGTTGGTGGGCGGCTCGGAGCCGCCCGTAGACTCCGGTGCTCGTGACCGAGACCAGCGCCACCGCAACCGCCCATGCCGCCGACGCCGCCGACGCCGAGCTGATCGGGCACGCCGTCGCCGCCGCCGGGCAGGGCATGATCGACCGCGAGACCGTGGCCGAAGTGGTGGTCCTGTGCGCGGTGGCCGGCGAGCACCTGCTGGTCGTCGGCGCGCCGGGCACGGCCAAGTCCGAGGCGGTCCGCCGGATCGCGGGGCAGCTCGGCGGCCGCTACTTCGAGTACCTGCTCGGCCGGTTCACCGAGCCCAACGAGCTGTTCGGCCCCGTCGACCTGCGTCGACTGCGCGAGGGCAGGATCGAGTTCGAGACCGCCGGGATGCTTCCCGAGGCCGAGATCGCCTTCCTCGACGAGGTGTTCCTCGGCTCCACCGCCGTCCTCAACACCCTGCTCGGCCTGCTCAACGAGCGGGTCTTCCGGCGCGGCGGCACCGTGCTGCACAGCCCGCTGCGGGTCTGCGTGGGCGCGGCCAACCACCTCCCGGACGACCCGGCGCTCGCCGCCTTCGCGGACCGCTTCCTGGCCCGGGTCTTCGTGGAGCCGGTGGCGGACGCGCGGCTGGAGGAACTGCTGGAGGCCGGCCGCCGGCCGGCGGCGTCCCCACTCCACCCGCGCGACCTCGCGGGTCCGGGCGACCTCGCGGGTCCGGGCGACCTCGCCGGTTCGGGCGATCCGATGGGCCCGACCGGTCTCGCGGCGGCGGCCGACCGGCTCGGCGCGCTCGACCGGCTGGCCGCCGCCGCCCGGGCCTGCGACCTCGACGAGGTCACCCCGCTGGTCGCCGCCGCGCTGCGCCGGCTGCGCGCCGCCGGCGTGCCGATCAGCGACCGGCGGGCGGTCCGGTCGCAGAAGCTCGTCGCCGCGGCCGCCGTGCTCGACGGCCGGACGGCGGCCTCGGCCCGCGACCTGTGGGTGCTGCCGCTGGTCGCCCCCACCGCCGACGCCCAGGCGCAGGCCCGCGACACCCTCGCCGACCTGGTCGAGAAGGCCGCCAACCGCAGCCTCGCGCACGCCGCCGAGGAGCTGTCGCGCAGCTCGGCGGCCCGGGCCGAGCGGCTCGTCCGCACCGGTACGCAGCTGCTGGCCGCGCACCGCACCCTCCCCGAGGGGCGGGACTCCCGGCTGCGGCTGGAGGCCGCGCTGCGGGAGATCGACGCCGGGTTCGACCCGGCCGACCTGTCCGGGGCCCTGGCCGGGATACGTGCCGAGCTGGTCGCGGCGGTCGCGCCCGCATGACCGGTACCGTCACCGCCCCGCCGTCCGGTTCGCTGCCCGGTTCGCCGTCCGGCTCGCCGTCCGTCCCGCTCCGCTGGGAGCGCCGCGAGCCGCCGTTGCCCGCCGCCGCCGTACTCGCCCTGGGCGATGCCGTGGCCGCTCTGGCCGTGGCCGCGCGCGAACGGCTCGCCGGCGGTGCCCGGCTGGGCGTGGTCGCCGGCGACGGCGCGCTGCTGGTGCTCGGCGCCGAGGCCGACCTGCCCTGGGCGGACGGCGCCCGCTACCTGGGCCTCGACGCCGGTGTCCTGGTACCCACCACCGCGCGCCCCCGGCCCGCCGCGGCGCTCTGGCGCCGGGCCGTCGGTGCCGAGGGCGACCGGCTCTGCGTCCTGTTCCCCGGGCACGCCCTGGTCGCCGACCCGCCGCCCCCGACCACCGACCCCGCCGCACTGGACCCCTACACGGGCTCCACCGAGGACGCGTCCACCCCGGCGGCGCCGGATCCGGCCGCCGGGGGTGGCCCGCGATGACCGCCCGACCCACGGCCGTCCCGCCGGGCCGCCCCGGGCCGGCCGGGCGAACCCGCTGTCGGCGTCCGGTTGCCGCCGTGTCAGGGTGCGGCTGCCTGGTCCCCGGTGTCGGGTTCGTGCCCGCTCGCGCGTCCGTGCCCGCCGTCCGTCGCGCCCCGAGCGCCCCGGGCCCGTCCTGCGGGGGTGGCCCGCGATGACCGCCCGACCCACGGCCGTCCCGCCGGGCCACCCCGGGCCGGCCGGGCGAACCCGCCGTCGGCGTCCGGTTGCCGCCGTGTCAGGGTGCGGCTGCCTGGTCCCCGGTGTCGGGTTCGTGCCCGCTCGCGCGTCCGCGTCCGCCGTCCGTCGCGCCCCGAGCGCCCCGGGCCCGTCCTGCGGGGGTGGCCTGCGATGACCGCCCGCCTCCCCGCCGCGCTGGCCCCCTGGGCCGCCGGTCTGTCCGCGCTGACGCCGGAACTCGCCGTCGCGCTGGGCCCGTTGCTGCGCCGCCTGGATGCCCTGATCGGCGAGCGCGAGCCCGCCGTCGACGACCGCGGCACCCCGGACGGGCACGGCGGCCTCGTCCGGTCCGGCCGGCCCGACCAACTGCTGCCCTCCGAGTGGCTGCTGGCCGACGAAGCCCCCGACGAGTTCCTGCGCCGCCTGGCCGAGGGTGAACTCCTTTACCTGGCGCCCGAGTTCCGCACCCCGACGGTACGCGGCCGGATCGTCGCGCTGGCCGACACCGGCCCCGCCCAGGCGGGTGCCGGGCGGCTCGTCCAGCTCGCCGCCCTGCTGGTCCTGCACCGCCGGGCAGCCGCGCGCGGCACCGAACTGGTCGTCGGCATCCTGGGTGACCCGCCCGGCCAGTGGCTCACCGGGGACCTCCCGGAGCTGCTGCCGCGCTGGCTCGCCGCCCGCCGGCACACCGACCCGACGCCCGAGGACGTCCGGCTGGCCCGGCAGGGGCTGGACGACGCCGACCGGTCCTGGCTGCTCACCTCGCCCCGGCTGGCCGACCGGCTCGCCTCCCGCCAGCACGTGCTGGCGAGCGAGCCGAGCGGCTGGAGCGCCGACGGCGCCGTCCGCGTCACCGTGCGCCTCGCGCGGACGTCCGTCGAGCTGCCGCTGCCTCCGGCGCCGATCGCCGTCCGGGCGCTGCGCGGCGCCGAGTTCCGCCGGGCCGCGCCGGCGGTGGTCGCCGTTCCGGTCGGGGCGACCGGGCGGGCGCAGCCGGTCTTCACCACCGAGGCCCGCACACTCCTGCTGAGGGGCCGGAACACCGCCACCCTGCTCGCGGCCAACCTGCCCGGTGCCGGGCCGGAGCACGACGGCGCGATCCGGACCCGCCGCCACCACCTGCACGGGCCGGTGGTCGCGGCCGGCCGGATCGGCCGGCGTCTGATCGCGCTCCACCTCAGGGGGGAGCGGCTCCTCCCGTACGTCAGTGGCCGCCCGCTCGGGGCGAGCGGCGAGTTCACCGTCGAGCTGGCCGCCCTCGGGCTCGACCGGGCCGTCCTGGAAACCGTGTGCACCGGCCCGCTCCGGCCGGTGCTGCGCGACGGCGACGACCTGCTCTGCCCGCTGGGCGGCCGGTGGTGGCGGATCGAGCGAGGCGGGAGTGCCCGCGACGACGGGCCGTTGGCCCCCGGCGCGGAGGAGCGCGGCTTCCAGCGGGTCCGCGAGCGGCGGCTGTTCCCGCACCCGCTGCTGCCCGAGGCGGAGCGGGCCCGGCACGTCGTGCACGGCGGCACCACCCAGGCCTGGTCCGAGGACGGCAGGAACTGGGTGGTGCAGCCCCGGCAGGGCGGTCGGGTCCGGCTGTCGTTCCGGGAGCGGGCCGAGGTGGTCGGCCTGGTCCACCAGGGCGCGGTGCCGGCGCTGATCACCTGCACCCTCGACGGCCGGCAGGTGCGCAGCATCCGGCCGGACGGCACCCGCACGCTCGCCCGCTTCTCCGGCGGCGTCAGCCCGCCCGCCGTCCACCCGACCCTGCCCCTGCTCGCCGTCGAACCGCGCCCGGGCCGGATCGTCATCGGCGACGCCAACACCGGCCGCGTCCTCTACCACCTCGGGAGCGACCAGTGAGTGCCACCGCCGCCGCCGCCGCGTTCCGCGCCACCGTGGCCGCGGCCGGCTTCGTCCTGGACGTCCCGGTGATCGGCGCGGACGAGGCCGCCGAGCGCGTCCTGGCCCACTGGGCGGACGGCGCCGAGCTGCGCGCGCTCCCGGACGGCCGCTGGCTGCTCGTCCTGGCCGAGTCGGTCGAGGCCCGCGCGGACCGCGCGCCCGGGCTGCCCGTGCGGCGCCTGCCCGGCGGCGGTCTGGCCGCGGTCGGCGCCGAGGGCGCCCCGGTGCCGACGGGCCGGCTCGCCCTCCCCGTGGCGGGGGCGGTGACGACGCACCCGATCGCCGAACTGCCGCCGCTGGACCCGGCGGACTGGCTCGACCCGGCCGGACTCACCCTCCACCGGCTCGCGCCGGTCGGTGCGGTGGCCGAGCCCGCGCCCGTCGTCGAGGACCTGCCCCGGCCCGCCCGGCCCGACCTGCGGGCGGCGGCCGGCGTCGGGGCCCGCTCCGAGCGCGCGCGCCGGCTGACCGAGGCGGCTCCGGCCGGCGGCGGTCGGCGGGTCCGCCTCCCGGGCCTGGCCCGGGCCGCCCGGTGGTTTGGCCGGCTTCGGCTGCCCCGCTGGGGGGACGGGTCCGGCCCGGTGGCGTTCATGGCGGCGGCCGTCGTCCTCGTCGTCGTCGCCGTGTTCCTGGTCGTCCGCTTCGCCCAGCTGATCGTGGACCGCGGCTTCCACCCCGGCGGGGTCCTCCTCGCCGTGGCCGTCACCGCCCTCCTCGCCCGGGGCAGTCGGGCCGCCCGGGGCACGTCCGGCGGTACCGCCGGTACCGCTCCGCGCCCGGCGGGCGGGCGGCCGGTCCGCACCCGGCGGCCGCTGCTGCGGGGGCTGCTCGCCCGGCTCGTCGTGCGCAGCCCCGCCGGCCGGCTGGTCCACGGCCGCCACGCCCGCTACCTGCGGGAGCTGACCCGCGCCTTCGAGCAGCGCCGCTGGGACGACGCGCTGCGCGACGCGCTCCGGCTCGCCGGCGAATCCCGCCCCACCGAGCAGGGGTGGCTCTCGCTCGGCCTGCCCCGGCGCTTCGCGGGCGCGCTGCGGCCGACCCCGGTCACCGGCGGCCCGGCGGGCGTCTCGCCGATGTCCGGGCCGACCGTGCAGCAGCACCTGGCCGGTCTCTACCGGCAGGCCGCCACCGCGCTGGAGCGGGAGGGGCGGATCGACGAGGCGGCGTTCGTGCTCGCCGACCTGATGGACGCCCCGGCCGAGGCGGTCGCCCTGCTGGACCGGCACGGCCGGACCGCTCAGGCCGCCGAACTCGCCGAGGGCCGGGGGCTGGCCGCCGATCTGGTGGTGCGGCTCTGGTGGCGGGCGGGTGAGCGCGCGCGGGCGGTCCGGACGGCGCACCGGCGGGCGGCCTTCGCCGACGCCGTCGAGCGGCTGAGCGCCGACGACCCGGGGGCCGGGCGTGAGCTGCGGGCCGCCTGGGTCGAGCACAGCCGCGCGGGCGGCGACCGACTGGGCGCGGTCGAAGCCGCCTGGCCGGACGAGGAGTTGCGGCCCTCGGTGGCCGCCGACCTGCGGGACGCGGTCGCGCTCGGCGGCCCGGCGCGCGGCCGGGCACTGGCCCACCTGCTGGCCCTCGGCGCGGGGGAGGCGACCCGGGCGCTCGCGCTGGCCGTCCTGGAGGACGCCGGCGACGACACCGGCACCACCGATGACACCGGCGTCACCGACGCCGGCCGCGGCCGGGCGACCGGCCGGTCCGCGCTGGCCGGTGCGCTGGCCGGGCTGCCGGGCGCGGACCCGGCGGGCGACCGCGAACTCGCCACGGCGGCGCTCCGCGCCGTGGTCCGCGACGGCGGCTTCGGCGGGGCCGGCGGCTCCGGCGCCCCGCTCGACCAGCGCACCGAGACCGCCCTGTTCGAGCAGTTGGCGAAGCGTGCCGACCCGCTGGTCGCGGCGGATCTGCCGCGACCGCGCCGGCCCGCCCGTCCCACGGCCGACGGCGGGCACGAGTGGGCCTTCGTGGACCGGCCCGGGACGCTCCCGGTCCTGGACGCGGCGCGGCTGGAGTCGGGCCTGCTGCTGGTGGCCTGCGGCCAGGCGGGGGTGCGACTGCTCGGGCCCGACGGCCGGGTGAAGGCCCGCTGGGACGTCCCGGCGGACGAACTCGTCCTGGCCGACCACGGCGGCGCCGCCCTGCTGGTGGCCCGCTACGGGCAGGTCCGCGAGATCTCCCGGCTGGACCTCGGCACCCGCGCCGTCCGGTCCTGGGGCACGCTGCGGGTGCGCGGGCTCGTGCGGTCCTTCGACGGCCGACAGCTGCTGACCCGGGACGAGGAGGGCATCGCCGTCCTCGACACCCTGGCCGCGCGCCCGACCGTGGTGTGGCGGGAGCTCGGTGGCGAGCAGCGGCCCGTCGGCCCGCTGGTGCGCACCCCCACGTCCTGCGCGTCCGTCGTCGCCTCCCAGCTGCCCGGGGGTGGCGTGCTGACGGAGCTGTGGCGCTGGGACCAGCCCGGCTGGGAGCTGCGCTCGCGCACCGCGCTGGACGCCGACCTCCTCGGCGAGGGCACGGCACTGCTGGCGACCGGCCGGCTGCTGGCCGGCCAACCCGATCCGGCCCGGGGCGGCACCACACTGCGCTGGTCGACCGACCGGGAGCCGGTGGAACGACTCGTCGACGGCGTGGCCCCGGCCGGGCCGGTCGTCGACGGCGAGCACTGGGCCCTGACGCTCGCCCCGGCCGCCGACGGCACCGTCCGCGTCCACACCGGCACCGCGAGCGAGGCGGAGCCGCCGCGGACCCTGCTGCTCCCGAACGCGACGGCGGCGGGGCGGCCGGGTGCCGGTCCGCCGGCGGTGGGCCTGCGCCACCACGGCGGGGCACTGACGTTCTGGCACCGCTCCGGCCGGGTGCTCGCCACCACCGCCGACGGCTCGGCCGTCCTCGCCAACCTGCGGGTCACCACCGGGTGACCGCTGCTCGGCCGCCGAGCGGAGCCGGCCGCCGAGCGGCGCGCGGTGGACCCCCACCGGGCGGGGCGGGCCGCTGGGCTGCCCGCCCGGGGTGCCGCCACGGGGCTCGTCGCCCCGGTGGGGACGGCCTCCCGGCCGCCGCCACCGGCCGGGCGCCAGTGGACCGCCGGTGGAGCGCCGCCGGAGCCCGGTGCCGGCTGCCGGGCGGCGGTGCGGGGCCTCGGCGGGCGGTCAGTCCACCTTGGCCAGGGCCCGGGAGAGGCGTTCGCCCGCCGCGCGGTCGAAGCCGTCGGGGCAGTCGATGCCCTGGGACTGTGCCAGTTCGCGGACGTGCAGGTCGGCGAGTGCCTCCGTGAGGTCGGCGAACGCCACCGCGGCGTCCCGCCCCCGGCGCAGGCCGAGGCCGACGGCGGCCGCGCCCGCCGGCGCGGCCGGCCACCACCAGAGGCCCAGCAGCAGGTACCCGATGCCCCAGGCGCAGAGCCGGGCGGCGGCGCCCAGCTGGAGGCGGGCGGTGTGCAGCTCCGCGCGGGTGCCGTCGGCGGCGAGCAGCCACAGGTGGGGCCAGGCGGCCGCGAGGTCCAGGCGGTAGGCGCGCCAGAGGCGTTGGCCGGGTGCGGCCAGCCGGTCCCCGGTGCGGAACGGATGGCGCGGGCGGGCCGCCGCGACGCGGTTGCGTTCGGCGTAGCGGAGCTCCGCGGTGTCGGCCAGGTCGTCGGCGTCGGCCGCGCCGGCGATCCGGGCGCGGCCCGCCGCCAGCAGGGCCGACCGGTAGGCCTCGTCCGCCGTGCGCCAGCGGCGCAGCCGCCGGTCGGCGAGGCGGCGCAGCAGGGGGCCGCGCGCCTCGGCGCACCAGAGCAGTTCCACCCCGGTGCCCAGCGCCTGGGCGGCCGCCCCGATCGCGGCCGCGCCGACCAGGACGGCCAGGGCGACGACGGCGATCACGGCGGCGCTGTGCGAGCCGGGCGCGGCGGCCAGCTCGTCGAGTCGTGAGCGGAGCCGGCCGAGGTCGCCCCAGTGGCGCTGGCCGAGGACGCCGGCGGTGGTCAGGGCGGCGAGGTAGAGCAGGCCGGGGAGGGCGAGCAGCGTGACCCAGCGCTCGGCGATCCGGCCGCCCAGCGCGCCGAGGAAGGCGCTGGTCACCGGAGTCCGACCGCCCGCAGCGGCTGTCCGAACACCCGGCACTGCGAGGCCTGCGCGGCGTCCGGCACCTCCACCCGGCCGCAGTGGCCGTGCGGGCAGGCCAGGACGTGCAGCGGCGGGTGGCCCGGGCCGGAGACCGGCAGGGCGCGGTAGGCGGGGCCGGGAACGGGGGTCGTGCGGAAGGAGCCGAGCCCGGCGCTGTGCCCGGCCATCAGCAGCAGCTCCTCCAACTCGTCGAACGCGTCGTCGAGTTCCGCCGGCGGCCGGCCGGCCCGCAGCTCGGCGGTGAGGTGTTCCACCAGGCGGTGCCCCGCCGGGCCGAGGTCGAGCGAGTCAGGCGCGGAGGTCAGCCGCCGGCAGAACTCCCCCAACCGCGCGTGCCCGGCCGCCGGACCGTCCGGCTCGCGGCTCGCCGTCTCGACCACCCGGCCCCCTTCCTGGCGTCGTCCGCGGATCATGGATCGTCGGATCATGGATCGTCGTCGCGGATCGTGGATCAGTATAACGACGGCCTTCTGACGGTACGTTCGCTAGGATATGGAGGGATTCCACCCGCCGCGGCGGGGAGTTGGAGCAGACCGGCCGATCGGCGCGACGGAGCGCCCGGGGGTGATCGTCTCGCAGGCGCGGCTTTCGGTGACGGGAGGCGGGGCGGATCCGGCCGCCGAACTCCTGCTGCACCACCTCAGAACGGGCGACCGGGCGGCCCTGGACCGGGCGGTCCGCACGACCCGGAAGTACCTGCGCAAGGCCCCGCCGGACGACCCGGGCCGGTCCGTCCGGGCGGGCAACCTCCTGGTGGCGCTCCTGGTGCGCTGGCAACTGCTCGGCGACCGGCGGGACCTGGACGCCCTGATCGAGCTCGGCGTCGAACGCGCGGCGGCCGAGCCGCCCGCGGCCCAGGACGTCCGGCTGCTCGCCCTCGGGTACCGGACCAGGTTCGACCTCGACCACCGGCCGGCGGATCTGGACGGCGCGGTGGCGATGTTCGCCCGCGCGGCCGGCCTGCCGCAGCAGCCGCCCACCGTGGGGGAGGCGCTGGCCGGCCTCGGCGCGGCGCTGTCCGAGCGCTACCGGGCCGCCGGCCGCGAGCAGGACCTGACCCGGGCCGAGAGCGCCTACCGGCGGGCGCTGGACGGCCTGCCGTCCGACCCCGACGACCTCGTCGCCCTGCTGCTCGGTCTCGCCGAGGTGCTGCACGCCGGCTACGAACTCACCGGCGACACCGAGGCGTTGGAGGAGGCGCTGGGGCTGTGGCGCGAGGTGCCGGCCGTGGTCCCGGCGGGCCACGGAGCCCGGCTGCCGGCGCTGCACAACCTGGCCCAGGGCCTGCGGACCTGGTACGCCCTCACCGGCGACCCGGGCGACCGCGAGGAGATGCTCCGGGTGAACCGGGCCTCGCTGGCCGCGACGCCGGCCGGGCAGCCGGGCCACGGCGGCTGCCTGGCCGGGCTCGGGGTGGCCCTGCGGCTGGCCGCCGAGGCCACCGGCGACCTGGCGGTGCTGCGGGAGTCCGTCGACCTGCTGCGCCGCGCCGCGGCCGTTCCGGAACGCGACGCCACCCGGCGCCCGCACCGGCTGAACAGCCTCGGCAACGCGCTGCACCGGCTGGCGCAGTGGACCGGTGACGTGGAACTCCTCGACGAGGCCGTCGAGGTGCAGCGCGAGGCGCTCGCCGGGGAGCGGCCCGGCACGAAGACCTTCGGCGAGATCCTCGCCAACCTCGCCGTCACCCTGCGGGAGCGCGGGTTCCAGACCGACGACCCGCAGGCCTTCCGGGAGGCGGCCGAGCTTGCCCGCCGGGCCGTCGACGAGGGACCGGTCCGGCCCGCCGACCGGGTCGACCGGCTGGCCAACCTCGGTGTGGTGCTGCAGAGCCGGCACGGTGCGACCGGCGAGCCGGCGGTGGCCGACGAGGCGATCGCGACGGCCCGCGAGGCCCTCGCGCTGACCCGGTCCGGCAGCCCGGCCCTGGGCGACCGGCTGAACCACCTCGCCAACGCGCTGCGGGCCCGGTTCGACGCGACCGGCGACCGGGCGGACCTGGACGAGGCCGTCGCCCTGCTGGAACGCGCCGTCGAGGAGAGCCCGTACGGCGACCCCCGGCTCGCCCTGGTGCTCTCCAACCTCGGCAACGCCCGGCTCGACCAGTACCGCACGACCGGGGACGGGGCGGCGCTGGAAGCGGCGGTGAGCGACCTCGGCCGGGCCGTCTGGGCCGACGCCGAGGGCACCGCGGCGCACGGCGGCTACCTGCGGTACTACGCCGACACCCTGCTGATCCTCCACCACCGGGACGGCGACCCGGGCGTGCTGCGGGCCGCCGAGGACGCCTACCGGCGGGCCGCGCGGACCGAGGCGATGCCGGCCCACGGCCGGGTCCTGGCCGCCTGGGAGTGGGGCGCCGCGGCGGCGACCGGCGAACGGTGGGAGGAGGCCCTGCACGGCTACGAACTGGCCGTACGGCTGCTGCCGTTCGCCGCCTCGGGCCGGCTGGCCCGCGGTGACCAGGAGCGCAGCCTCTCCCGGGTGCATGGGCTGGCCGCCGAGGCCGCCGCCTGCGCCGTTCAGGCGGGGGACCTCGTCCTCGCCGTCCAGCTGCTGGAACAGGGCCGGGGCGTCCTGCTGGGCCGCACCATCGCCACCCGCGACGGCCTGGGCCGGCTGCGCCGCGCCCATCCGGCGGCCGCCGAGCGGTTCCGTGAGCTGAGCGAGCGGATCGAGCGGATCGACGCCGCCGACGCCGACGCCCCTGACGCCCCCGACGCACGGGACGCCCTCGAGGCCCCCGACGCACGGGACGCCGCCGGCCCGGCCGACGGGGCGCCGGGGCTGCCCGGCACCACCGGCAGCCACCTGCGGCACACCCTGGCGGCGCGGTTCGAGCAGCTGGTGACGGAGATCCGCGCCCTGCCGGGCTTCGCGGACTTCTTCTCCCCGCCCTCCCCGGACCTCCTGGCGGCGGTCTCCCGGCGCGGGCCGGTGGTGCTCGCCTACTGCAGCGGGTACCGCAGCGACGCACTGGTCCTGTGGTCGGGTCAGGTCCTGCTGGTCCCGCTGCCCGGGGCCACTCCGGAGGCGGTGGACGAGCAGGTCCGCCGGCTGGAGGCGGCGCTGGCGGCGGCGGCCGACCCGGCGACCGACCGGGCGGCCCAGGTGGCGATCGGCGAGGTGCTCCGCTGGACCTGGGACCACGTCACCGGACCGGTTCTCGACCGGCTCGGCCTGTCCGGGGCGGCGGCGGACGGCCGGTGGCCCCGGGTCTGGTGGTCGCCGGGCGGCGCGCTCTCCGCCCTGCCGCTGCACGCGGCGGGCCACCACGGGGACGCCACGGGCCACGATGCTCCGGGCGCCCACGACGGGGCGCCCGGTGGGAGGCCCCGCACCGTGCTCGACCGGGTGGTCTCCTCCTACACCCCGACCGTCCGCGCGCTCGCGTACGCCCGCACCCGGGAGACCGGACCGGAACCGACCGGACCGTCGGTGGGCGAGGCGGCGGTGGGCGGGCCGTCGGCAGGCGGGTCCGCGCCCGGCGACCCCCCGGCCGCCGACGGCCTGCTCGCGGTGGCGCTGCCCGAGACCCCGGGTGCCCGCCCGCTCACCGGCGCCCGGCGCGAGGTCGAGCTGCTCCGCGGGCTGCTGCCCACCGAGCTGCTGATCGGCGAGGAGGCCACCCTGGCACGCGTCCTCGAAGCGCTGCCCCGCCACTCCCACGTGCACTTCGCCTGCCACGGCGTCAGCGAGCCGCGCGACCCGTCCAACGCCCGCCTCCTCGTCCACGACCACCGGACGGCGGCGCTGACGGTCCGCCGGATCGCCCGGCTGGACCTGCCCGCGGCCCGGCTCGCCGTCCTCTCGGCCTGCGAGACGGCCCGGGGCGCCGCGGACCTGGCCGACGAGGCGATCCACATCACCTCCGCCTTCCAGCTCGCCGGGTACGCCCATGCCGTCGGCACCCTCTGGCCGGTGCACGACCTGCTGGCGCTGCGGATGACCAGGCTGCTCTACCAGGGCCTGCGGGCCGGCCGGCCCGCCGGGGCACCGGGGCTGGACACCGACCGGACGGCCGAGGCGCTCCACCACGCCGTCCGGCAGTGCCGGACGGCGTTCGCCACCAGTCCCGGCCTCTGGGCCGCCCATGTGCACGCCGGCGCCTGACCGGCCGGACCGCGACGACGAGACGACGAGACGACGAGACGACGAAGGAGGACCACCGATGAGCGGATGGTGGCGCAGGCGGGCCGAGCGTGCCGCGCGGGCCGACGGCACGGGCGGCCCCGCGCCGTCGGGACCGCCCGGCGAGGGCGCCGAGGACGGGCCGGCCGCCGCCGACGGGCTCCGGGAGCCGCGCTGGCAGCCGCCCGGGGCCACCGTCACCGTCACCGAGGTGACGGAGGGCCGGCCGGAGCAGGAGATCGCCCGGGTCCGCGTCCAGCCGGTGGAGGTGGCCGAGTGGCGGGCGAACGCGGCCATCGAGAAGCTGGGCGCCGACCACCCCGAGACCCTGATCCTCCTGCGGGAGTACGCCCGGGTCCTGGCGCACACCCCGGGCGGCGGCGACCGCGCGGTCGAGCTCTACGAGTACGTCGCGGGCACCCAGCGCGCGAGACTCGGGGCCCGCCACGAGGAGACCCTGCGGACCGACGCGGAGCTGGCGGACCTGCTGCACCACCTCGGCCGGGTCCAGCAGGCGGAGTCGCTCTGGCAGGCGAACTTCCGCGCCAGGGCAAAGACCCTCGGCCGGGACCACCCGGACACCCTGCACAGCGCCGACGGGCTGGCCGCCGCCCTGGAGTCCCTGAGCCGCTCCGCGGAGGCCGAACCGCTGCTGCGCGACACGCTGGACCGCCGGACCAGGCTGCTGGGCGCGGACCACCCCGAGGTGCTGTCCGCCGTCAACCGGCACGCGGCCGCCCTGATCAACAGCGGCCGCCACCGGGCGGCCGAGCGGTCCCTGCGGTCCCTGGTGCCCCGGCTCGAACAGCGCTACGGGCGTGACCACGAGCGCACCGTGGCGGCCCGCAGCAACCTCGCCGCCGCCCTGGTGCGGCTGGGCCGCCATGCCGAGGCGGAGCCGCAGCTGCGGGCGGTGGCGGCCTCCTGGGAGTCGCTCGCCGGGCCGAACGCCGACGACACCCTCTCCGCCCGCAACAACCTGGCCGCCGTTCTGCACGGCATGGCGCGCTACCAGGAGGCCGTCCCCCTCCTGCGGGACATCCTGGCCCGGCGGATCGCCCTGCACGGGGACGGCCACCCCGTCACGGTGAGCTCCCGGGAGAACCTGGCCAACGTCCTGATCGACGCGGGCCTCCACGCCGAGGCGGCCGGCCTGCTGACGCGCTGCGCCGCCGACTACAGCCGGATCCACGGCCCGGGCCACCCCCGGGTGCAGGTGGTCCGGGAGCAGCTGGACTGGTTGCGCGAGAACCCGCGCTGACCGCTGACCGCTGACCGCCGCCCGCTGACCGCCGGTCACCGGTCACCGTCGGCGGCGCCGCGGGATCGTCCCGCCCCCGTCATGGTGTTGTTGTGTCCCCTTCACATGAGGGATGCTCAGCCGCGGCATCCTTCCGAACGGCGGAAGCGACCGCCGACCGCGTTCTGACAAGGGGACAAGTCATCGTGACCGCACGCCGCGCCCTCGCCGGCACCATCGCCACCGGTCTGCTCGCCGCCGCCGCCCTCCTCCCGGTGCAGTCGGCCGCCGCGAGCGGCCCCGGTGAGCTCCCGTTCGGCTCGGCCACCACCGTCGGGCTGCACAACACCTACGACCCGGCCGCGTTCGGCTACCTCGCCCAGGGCCTGGACACCGGCACCGGCATGATCGAGCTGGACGCCTGGACGGACACCGTGACCAAGGAGTGGAAGGTCAGCCACTCCAACCCGCTCGGCAACGCCAACAACTGCGTCAGCGCGAGCACGCCCGCCCAGCTCTACACCGGCGGTGCCAACAAGAACCTGGAGACCTGCCTGGACGACGTCCGGGTCTGGCTCGGCGCCCACCCCGGCGCCGGCCCGCTGGTGGTCAAGCTGGAGCTCAAGGCCGGGTTCGCCGCCAACCGCGGCATGGGCCCCGCTCAGCTCGACTCCCTGATCGCCGGCCACCTGGGCTCCGCCGTGCTGCGCCCGGCCGACCTGCTCACCAGGCCGGGCGGCGGTTCGTACGCCACGGCGGACGACGCGGTCCGGGCCGGCAACTGGCCGACCAGGGCCTCGCTCGCCGGGCGGGTGCTGGTGTACGTGATCCCCGGATCGCTGGAGGAGGGCAACCCCTTCGACACCCTGCACACCGACGTCGAGTACGGGCGTCACCTGCGCGACCTGGCCGCGGCCGGGCGGATCGGCGACGCCCAGGTGTTCCCGGCCGTGCACGGCGCCGCGGCCGGCGATCCCCGCGCCAAGTACCCGGAGACGGCGATCCGTCCCTGGTTCGTGGTCTTCGACGGTGACGCCGCCGCCTACCTGGGCGGCATCGACACCGCCTGGTACGACAGCCGGCACTACCTGCTGACGATGACCGACGCGCAGAACGTCGCACCCGCGATCAGCGCCACCGACCCCACCGCCGACCAGGCCCGCGGCCGTACCGAGCAGCTCGCCCGGGCGCACGCGAGCATCGTCTCCAGCGACTGGCGCAAGCTCCCCGCCGTGCAGTCGCTCGCCCTGACGCGGGGCTGACGGCCCGTCCCGCCACCGCCGTCCCGCCCGCCGTCCCGACCCGCGCGTTCCGCCGGGAGGGGCGGCGGTGGCTTATCCTGTAATGCATGACTAGCGTAAGTGACCATTACGAGCTGCGGGCCGGTGTGCCGGACGTGGACACCTTCCGACGGCTGCGGACCGGTGCGGGGATGAGCGACCGGCCCGCCGCGGCGGTGGCGGCCGGGCTCCCCCACACCTGGCACGGGGTGACGGTGCACCTGGACGGCCGGGTGGTCGGGATGGGCCGGATCGTGGGCGACGGCGGGTCGGTCTTCCAGATCGCCGACGTCTGCGTCCTGCCCGAGCACCAGGGCCGCGGCCTCGGCGGGCGGATCATGGCCCTGCTGACCGCCGAACTGGAGAGCCGGGCCCCGGCGGGCGCCTACGTCTCGCTGATCGCCGACGGTGACGCCCACCGGCTCTACGCCCGGTACGGCTTCCGGGAGACCGCCCCGCACTCGGTGGGCATGCACCGCTTGGTCTGAGCCCGTTCCCGGGGTCGGCGGCCGCCCGGGTGCGGAGGCCTCGGCGGCCCGCGACGCGGGGTGACAATACGACAGTTGGTGTGCGACGCTGCACCCTCGCGCGGAGCCGACCGCGCTGCGGGGGAACCGGGGGACGGCCGCGTGGACGACGAACTGCAGCCCAGCGGGCCCCGCCACGACGGGCGAAACGGCCCGGACGACCGCGCGGGCGACACCGACCGCGCCGGCGGGTCGGCCGGCCGGACCGTGGGCGTCCTGGTCGCCCTCGTGGGCCTGCTGCTCGCGGCCTCGGCCCTGCGGCCGGACGGCGGTCTGCTCGGTGCGCCCGCCGCCACGGTGCCGGTGGAGGCCCTCGGACTCGTCCTGCTGCTCGCGCTCGGCTGGCTGTTCGTCATCGGCCGCTTCGCGCTGCGCTTCCGCGCGGAGGTCCGCCACCTCGACGGGCCGACGCCGTGGGCGGAGCGCCTGCGGGAGGCCACCGCGGTCCTGCTGCCCGGGGCCGCCGCCGCGGTGCCGGTGCTGCTGTTCGTCTTCCACGGGCGGGCGGTCAAGGACTCGGTCGATCCGCCGTCGCTGCCCCCGGTGCCGGACTTCAGCCCGCCCCCGGCGTCGCCGCCGCCGGTCTGGCCCGACCCGGTGTCCGGCAAGAGCTTGCTCTCGACGGTGATCCCCGTGGTGTTCGGCGCGCTCGCCGTCGCCCTGGTGGTCGCCGTGGTGGTGGTCGCCGTCCTGCTGCTGCGGCGGCTGCGGATCGCCCGGCGGCGGCCGCCGGCGCGACTGCCCGCCGCGCCGGCCCGAGGTGAGGACGCCCTGGCCGCCGCGGTCGACACCGCCCGGCGCGCCCTCACCGGCGCCGACGCGCGGGCGGCGGTGATCGCCTGCTACGCCGCGATGGAGGCCTCGCTGGCGGCCTCCGGACTGTCCCGCCGGGCTCCCGAGAGCCCGACCGAACTGCTGGAGCGTGCGGTGACCGACGACCGCGTCGACCCCGTCCACGCGTGGGCGCTCACCGCGCTGTTCCGGGAGGCCCGGTACTCCACCCACCCGATGGACGAGACCCATGTGCGCCGGGCGCGGTCGGCCCTCGACGCGCTCGCCGAGCGACTGGCGGACCGGGCCGGGCCACCGCCGGAGCCCGCGACGGCGGGGGCAGCCGGGTCGGCCGGGGCAGCCGGGGCAGCCGGGTCGGCCGGTACCGGAGGCCACCGATGAGCGCCCGCCGGCAGGGGCGACAGGCCGACCGCGCCGTCTCCTCCGCCGCCCCCGCCCCCGCAGCCGTGGACCCGAAGGGCCGGGCCGGTGGCGAGCTCGCCGCACCCGGCTCGGTCCGGCACAGCCTGATCGAGCTGACAGTGGCCGCCGTACTGGCCGAGGTCCTGTTCGCGCTGGTCGGCGGCGCGCCCGCGGCCGCCGCCGGAGCCGTCCTGCTGACCGCCACCGGGCTGGTCGCCGGCCGGTACGTGGCCGGTGCGGGCTTCCTCGACATCGGCCTGCGCGACCGGCAGCGCGTGATGGACTCCCGGGAGCCGGGCCTCGGCGACTGGCGCTGGACCGTCCGTCAGGGCCTCGACCCGAACGGCGACGCCCGGCCGTTGCGCGGCCGGCTCCGGCGGCTCTTCGCGGCGCGCCTGTCCGAGACCCACGGCGTCTCGCTCGACACCGACCGCGCCCGGGCCGCCGAACTGATCGGTCCCCGGCTGTGGCCGTGGATCGACCCGGACGCCGCGGACCCGGACGCGGCCCTCCCGGGCCCCGTCCTGCTCGCCCTCGTCGACCGGCTCGAATCCCTCCAGCCGCCCGGCCCCAGGCCGTCGAAGTCCGGGTAGCCGGCACCGTCCCCGAGGGACGCCCAGCACCCGCCGTTCCCCCGCACCCCCGCCGGTCCCGGTAGTTGGCCGGCCGACGCCGCCCTTCAGGAGAACCATGACCGCCGTTCCCCAGGCCCCCGTCCCGGACACCGAGCACGCCCCGGTGGCCGAGCAGTCCCCGGGGCGTCCGGCCGAGGCCCAGGTGCTGACGCCGCAGGAGGCCGGCCGCCGCGCCCGCGCGGTGGTCGAGGAGATCGAACGCGCCGTGGTCGGCAAGCCCGAGGCCCTCCGGCTGGTGATGCTGGGGGTGCTGGCCGGCGGCCACGTGCTGATCGAGGACCTGCCCGGGCTCGGCAAGACCCTGCTGGCCCGCTCCTTCGCCACCACCCTCGGCCTGGACTTCCGCCGGATCCAGTTCACCCCCGACCTGCTGCCCTCGGACGTCACCGGCGCGCCGTTCTACGACCGGCGCAGCGGCGAGATGGTCTTCCGCCCCGGGCCGCTCTTCACCCAGCTCCTGCTGGCCGACGAGATCAACCGCACCCCGCCGAAGACCCAGGCCGCGCTGCTGGAGGCGATGGCCGAGGGCCAGGTCTCCGTCGACGGCGCCACCCGCCGGCTGCCGCAGCCGTTCGTGGTGATCGCCACCGCCAACCCGATCGAGTACGAGGGCACCTACTCGCTGCCGGAGGCGCAGCTCGACCGCTTCCTGCTCCGGGTGCGGATGGGCTACCTCAGCACCGGTCTGGAGGCCTCCATGCTCCGGGCCCGGCTGGACCGCGCGGTACCGGAGCCGGTCCTGGAGACGGTCAGCAGTCCGGCCGAACTCCTCGCCATGCGGGCGGCGTTGGAGCGGGTCGAGGTCGACGACGACCTGGTCGACTATGTGATCGCGCTGGTCCACGCCACCCGCAACGACCCGCAGATCCAGGTCGGCGCCTCGCCCCGGGGCGGTCTCGCGCTGGTCCAGCTGGCCCGGGCCCGAGCGATGCTGGAGGGCCGCGACTACCTGACCCCGGAGGACGTCAAGGCGCTCGCCGTCCCGGCCCTGGCCCACCGCATCACCCTGACCCCGGAGTTGTGGGTGCGCCAGGTCGAGGCGGACGACGTGCTGGCGCGCCTGGTCGCCGCCGTCCCGGCGCCGCAGACCCTGCCGCGCGCGGCCGGCGGGCCGGGGAGCGGCCCGGTGGACGCCCCGGACGCCGCCCGGTGAACCCCGAGCCCTCCGCCGCCGACCGGCCCGGGCAGCAGGCCCGCCGGCTCGCCGCCCAGAGCGCGGCACCCGGCGGACGCCCGGTACGCCGGCTCGCCGGCCCGGCCGCCGGCCCCGGTCCGCGCCCCGCCCGCGGCCGCCCGGCCCGGACCGCCCGGACCGGAGGGCCGACCGGTACGCGGTCCGGCCCGAGCACCGGCCCGCGCACCGGCCCGGGCACCGCCCGGCGGACGGCCACCCGGGGCCCGGAGCAGGCCGTCGCGCGCCTGGTCGCCCGCAGCGCCCGGGCCACCGCGGCCGGCCTGCCGAGCACCCCGCCCTCCCCGCACTGGCGCCCCGGCGAGCGCACCCTGCGCCTGCTCACCGTGGCCACCGTCGCGGCCGTCGCCGCGCTGGCCACCGGCCACGCCTGGCTGCTCGCGCTGGCCGCCGGCCCGGCCGTCCTGCTCGCCCTGGCGGCCCCGGGCACCGGCCGGCCGTCCCGGCTGGCCGCCGAGAACAGCGTCGAGCCGAGCCGCTGCCTGGAGGGCGAGCCGATCACCGTACGGATCACCGTCCGCCACGACGGACGGATCGGCCGGCTCGACCCGGCCGTCGCCCTCGGCCCCGGCGTCGCCCTGACGGCGGTGACCGTCGGCGCCACCGAGGTCGACCTGGTGCTCCGGGCCGAACGCTGGGGCCGCTGGACCCTGGGCAGCGTCGACATCGACGTCTACGACGCCGGCGGTCTGGCCCGCCGGACGGTGCGCACCGACCTCGGCACGGTGGACGTCTTCCCGGTACCGAGCGCGGCTCGCCTCACCCCGATCTCGGTACGGCTGCCCGAACGCCTCGGCGAGCACACCACCGCGCACGAGGGCACCGGCGTCGAGGTCGTCGGCGTGCGCCCGCACGTGCCCGGTGAGCGCCAGCGGCGCATCCACTGGCCGTCGACCACCCGCCGCGACGCCGTCCAGATCAACCAGTTCGCGGCGGAGCGGGCCGCCGACGCGGTCGTCCTGCTGGACACGCTGGCCGACTTCCTGGACGCGGCCACCGGCCGGTCCAGCCTCGACGAGACGTTGCGCGCGGCCGGCGGCCTGACCCGCGCCTACCTGCGCCGGCACGACCGGGTCGGCCTGATCGCGGTTGGCGGGAAGCTGCGCTGGCTCGCCGCGGGCAGCGGGGACCGGCACTTCTACCGGATGGTGGAGAGCGTGCTGGAGGTCCGCCAGGACCGGGGCCACCGGGGGCCCCTGGTGCCCCGGCTCCCGGCGGCGGCGCTGCCCGGCCACGCGCTGGTGTACGCCTTCACCTCGCTCGCCGACCAGCGCATCCTGGACGTGCTCGGCCAGGTCCGCGACCGCGGCAACCCGCTGGTCGTGGTGGAGGTCCCGGCCGGCGAACCGGTGGTGGAGCCCGGTGACGAGATCGGCGCGGTGGCCCTGCGGCTCTGGCACGCCGAACGCGAGGCGATGCGCTCGGCGCTGCGCGCCCGCGGCATCCCGGTGGCCCGCTACACCCCGGGCGAGGCGCTCGACCTGGCGCTCGCGCCACTGCTGCGCCGCCGGATCGGGGGAGGAGCCCGATGACCACCGTCGACGACACCCCGACCGCCGCCCCGACCGCCGCCTCGGTCGCTGATGCGGTCGCTGCCGAGCCTGGGATCGCGCCCGCCGCCCGGTGGGTCGGGTGGGCCGAGCGGTCCGCGCTGCGCTGCACCGGCGTCGCGCTGGCGCTCACCGCCGCCGGGGTCGGCGGCACCGTCGACGGCGCGGTGGACCGGTTCGGCCCGGTCGCCGCGGTAGCCGCCGCGGCCTTCGCCTTCTGGGCCGCCCCGCCGCTCGACGAGCCGCCGCGCCGCCCGCACAGCTGGCCCGGTCGGCTCGCCGCGTCGCGCAGCACCGTGCTGGCGGCCGGGAGCGTGCTGCTGGCCGCGCTGGGCGAGCCCCCGTTCGGCCGGATCGCGGCGGTGGCCGCGCTCCTGATCGGCCACCTGCTGCTGGTCGACGTCCTCGGCCCGCAGCGCGACCGCGTCCGGCCCGTGCACGCACTGGCCGCCCTCGCCGCGTCCGGCCTGGTCCTGTCCGTGGCCCTCGCGTCGACCGGCGCGGGGGAGTGGTCGCGCCCGATCGCCCTGGCCGGCCTGGCGGCCGCGGCCTGGGGCGTCACCCGGGCGCTCCGACCCCGGCCCGGCCCCCGGGCACGGCCGGCGGAGCCACACCCCGGCGACTGAGCGCCCGCGGGCCCGCGCCGGGTCGCCGGTCGGCCCGGCGCCGGGGTGTTCCGCCGTCGCCCGTGCGCGCCCCGGTCGTGCGCCCCCCGGCTCGCCCCGCCGGGCGCCGCTGGTGCCGGACGCTCCGGTCCCCGGGGGTCGCCCCGTGTGGGCCGAAGGTCGCGCGCTGGCTACGATCGGTGAGCACGGGGCAGAAGGATGCGCCGGGCCGCGCGGCCGGCGCACGGCGAGGAACACTGTGGGAGAGACGATGGCACACGCACGGGCCGGGCAGCAGGCGCAGCCGGACGACCTGGTGGACGTGGCACGGTTGGTGACGGCGTACTACACGCTGCACCCGGACCCGGAGGAGCCGGGCCAGCGGGTGGCGTTCGGCACCTCGGGGCACCGCGGCTCCTCGCTGGACGCCGCGTTCAACGAGGACCACATCGCCGCCACCACGCAGGCGATCTGCGAGTACCGGGTGGCCCAGGGGACCACCGGCCCGCTGTTCCTCGGCGCGGACACCCACGCCCTGTCCGAGCCGGCCCGGGCGACCGCCGTCGAGGTGCTGGCGGCCAACGGCGTCACCGTCCTGCTGGACAGCTCCGACGGCTACACCCCCACCCCGGCCGTCTCGCACGCGATCCTGGCCCACAACCGGCGCCACCCGCAGGCGCTGGCCGACGGCATCGTGGTGACGCCCTCCCACAACCCGCCGCGCGACGGCGGGTTCAAGTACAACCCGCCGAGCGGCGGTCCGGCCGGTTCGGAGGCCACCGGCTGGATCCAGGACCGCGCCAACGCCCTGATCCGGGACGGCCTGCGGGGCGTCAAGCGGGTGCCCTACGCCCGTGCCCTGGCCGCCGCGACCACCGGCCGCCACGACTACCTCACCGCCTACACCGAGGACCTGGTCTCGGTGCTGGACCTCGACGCGGTGCGGGCGGCGGGCCTGCGGATCGGCGCCGACCCGCTGGGCGGGGCGTCGGTCGCCTACTGGGGCCGGATCGCCGAGACGCACCGGCTGGACCTGACCGTCGTCAACCCGGTCACCGACCCGACCTGGCGGTTCATGACGCTGGACTGGGACGGCAAGATCCGGATGGACTGCTCCTCGCCGGCCGCGATGGCCTCGCTGATCGAGCGCCGGGACCGGTTCGCGATCGCCACCGGCAACGACGCGGACGCCGACCGCCACGGCATCGTGACGCCGGACGGCGGCCTGATGAACCCGAACCACTACCTGGCCGTCGCCGTCGACTACCTGTACCGCCACCGCGCCGACTGGCCGGTGGACGCGGCGGTGGGCAAGACGCTGGTGTCCTCCTCGATGCTGGACCGGGTCGCCGCCGACCTCAAGCGGGACCTCGTCGAGGTGCCGGTCGGCTTCAAGTGGTTCGTCGACGGGCTGCTGGAGGGCTCGATCGCGTTCGGCGGCGAGGAGTCGGCCGGGGCGTCGTTCCTGCGCCGCGACGGCGGGGTGTGGACCACCGACAAGGACGGCATCCTGCTGGCCCTGCTGGCCTCGGAGATCACCGCGGTGACCGGCCGCACGCCCAGCGAGTACTACCGCGACCTCACCGACCGATTCGGCGCCCCCGCCTACGCCCGGGTGGACGCCCCGGCCGACCGCGAGCAGAAGGCGCTGCTGGCCCGGCTGTCGCCGGCGCAGGTCCGCGCCGGCGACCTGGCGGGCGAGGCGGTCACCGCCGTCCTCACCGAGGCGCCCGGCAACGGCGCCGCGATCGGCGGGATCAAGGTCTGCACCGAGAACGCCTGGTTCGCGGCCCGCCCCTCGGGCACCGAGGACGTCTACAAGATCTACGCCGAGTCCTTCCACGGCGCCGACCACCTCGCCCGGGTCCAGGCCGAGGCGCGCGAACTGGTCAACGAGGTCCTCGCGGGCCCGGCGGCCTGACCTCCCGCTCCGCACCTGCCGCTTCGCGGCGCCGGGCCCCGGCCCGGCGCCGCGGGGAGCCGGCGGCCGTCCGGGGCTCAGGTCCCGGCGGTGGCGGGTTGCTCGGCGTCACCGAAGCGCGCCAGGGTCAGCGCGCCCAGGACCGCGGCGGCGAACCCGGCGACGGCGAGCGGCGTGGCGTCGTGACGGGTGTGGTCGCCGAGCAGCAGCACCCCGACGATCGCGGGGCCCAGGGTCTCGCCGAGCACCATCGCCGCCGTCGCGGCGGTGACCGACCCGCTCTGCATGGCCCAGGTGAGCGCGGTGAAGCCGCCCAGCCCGGCGACGGCGATCGCGTACGCCGAGGGTTCGCCGAACAGCTCCGGCAGCCGTGCCCCCGGCAGGACCCGGACCGCGACGCCCACCACCCCGAACTGCAGGCCGGCCACCAGGCCGAGCAGCGGGGCGCGCCGCGCCCCGGCCAGGCGGACCACCGCCCACCCCACGGCCGTCAGGGCGACCGAGACGAGCAGCACGCCGAGGCGCAGCGGCTGGTCGCCGGACCCGCGGCCGTCGTGTCCGGCGGTGAGCGCGAGGACGCAGAGCCCGGCGCAGACCGAGGCCACCCCGATCCACTCGCTGCGCCGCAGCCGGATCCGCAGCACCCGGGACGCCCCCACGGCGGTGACGGCGAGGGCGGAGGCCAGGGCGGCCTCGACCTCGTAGAGCGGCAGCCGCTCCAGCGCGACCAGCTCGGCGGCGAACCCGAGCATGTCCATTCCGACACCCACCAGGAACGGCCACTGGCGGAACGCCCCGGCGAGCGCGGCGGCCTCGCCCGCATGGTGGCCCACCGCGGCGCGGCGCGCGCCCACCGCCTGGAGGACGGTGGCCGAGCCGGTGAGGAGGGCGGCCAGGAGCGCCGCCAGCAGGCCGAGGAGCATGGGCCGACGCTACGGATCCGGGGCCGGGCGGGCGCCCGGCTCGCCGGTCGCGGGGTCCGGATCGCCGCCGCCGTCACCCGCCCGGACGTGCCCCGGCGTGACCGGTACGGGCGGTCGGCCCGACGCGTCCCGCGAGCGCGGCCGACGGGGTGACACCGCTGATTGACGCATCGTCATGCATGCTTCTGACGATGCGTCGCCGATCGGCGGGGGTCGACCGGCGGGTCTGTTTCCGGCCCGGTGACTGGTTGTCATGCGCAGATTCGACAGCAAGTTACTTTTCGGTAATCTCAGGGTGTCCCACGGGTGAACCACCCGCCGCTTGCTGAAGGAACCTCACGTGCACCTCCCTTGGTCCCGCCGGTCCGGCCGCCTCGTCCGCTCGGCCCTGGCCGTCGCCGCAGCCACCACCCTGTTCGCCGCCGTCCCGCCCCCGTCGGCCCTCGCGGCCCCCGCCGAGGGTGCCACCGCCGACGGCGGGACGGCCCACCTCGACGCCGTCGAGCGTGCGCTGCGCGAGGTGTCGCCCGGTCTGGAGGGCTCGGTCTGGGAGCGCACCGAGGGCAACGCGCTGGCCGGCACCGCCGACGATCCGGCCGGCTGGCTGCTCCAGACGCCCGGCTGCTGGGGTGACGCCGGCTGCGCCGACCGCCGGGGCACCCGTGCGCTGCTGGCCAGGATGCAGGCGGACGTCGCCTCGGCCACCCGGACGGTCGACGTCTCCACCCTCGCGCCGTTCCCCAACGGCGGCTTCCAGGACGCACTGGTGGCGGGGCTCAAGGCCTCGGTCGCGGCCGGTCACCGCCCCCAGGTGCGGATCCTGGTGGGCGCGGCGCCGCTCTACAACGCCAACGTCCTCCCCTCCCGCTACCGCGACGAGCTGCTGGCCAGGCTCGGCCCCGCAGCCGGCTCGGTGACGCTGAACGTCGCCTCGATGACCACCTCCCGCACGGCGTTCTCCTGGAACCACTCCAAGCTGCTGGTGGTCGACGGCCGGAGCGTGATCGCCGGTGGCATCAACGGGTGGAAGGACGACTACCTGGACACCGCGCACCCCGTCTCGGACGTCGACCTCGCCCTGACCGGCCCGGCCGCCACCTCGGCCGCGCGCTACCTGGACACCCTCTGGGCGTGGACCTGCGGCCGCACCGGCCTGTTCGACAACGCGTGGTTCGCCTCCTCCGACGGCGGCGCCTGCCGGCCCTCGATGGAGCGGGACACCAACCCCGCCGCGCCCGCCACCGGCAGCGTCCCGGTGATCGCCGTCGGCGGCCTGGGGGTCGGGGTCAAGGCCGCGGACCCCGCCTCGGCCTACCGGCCCGCACCGGTCGCCGGGGCCTCCGAGACCCAGTGCGGTCCGCTGGCCCTGCACGACAACACCAACGCCGACCGCGACTACGAGACGGTCAATCCCGAGGAGAACGCCCTGCGCGCGCTCGTCGGCAGTGCGAGCAGCCACATCGAGATCTCCCAGCAGGACATGAACGGCACCTGCCCGCCGCTGCCGCGCTACGACGCCCGGCTCTACGACCTGCTGGCCGCCAAGCTGGTGGCCGGGGTCAAGGTGCGGATCGTGGTCAGCGACCCGGCGAACCGGGGCACGGTCGGCAGCGGGGGCTACTCGCAGATCAAGTCGCTCTCCGAGGTCTCCGACGTGCTGCGGGCCCGGCTGACCCGGCTGACCGGCGACCCGGCGAAGGCGGGCGCCGCGCTCTGCGGCAACCTCCAGCTCGCGTCCTTCCGCGCCGCGCCGACCGCCACCTGGGCGGACGGGCACCCGTACGCGCTGCACCACAAGCTGGTCGCGGTCGACGGCTCGGCCTTCTACATCGGGTCGAAGAACCTCTACCCGGCCTGGCTGCAGGACTTCGGCTACGTGGTCGAGGACAAGGGAGCGGCGGCGCAGCTGGACCGCGACCTGCTGGCGCCGGAGTGGACGCACTCGCAGGCCGCCGCGACCGTCGACTGGACGACCGGGCTCTGCCGGGCTTGATCCTCGGGCCCCAGGGCCTCACCTGACGGTCGGTTCGCGCCTGCCCGCCCCGCCCCGCCGGCGGGTGGCCCCGGTCCCGGGCGGTCAGCCGGCGTCCCGGCGCCCGGGCGCGCCCTCGGTCCACCGGTCCTGGACGGGCTCCCGGTCGCGGCAGGGGAGGTGCCGGTTCAGCGCGTCGCCGCAGTTGGCGGCCACCACGCGGCGCAGCCGGGCGGTCAGCCGGGCGGTGACCGGGTGGACCAGCCCGAGCAGCAGGGCGATGGCCCGGCGGTCGAGGTGTTCGATGGCCGCGGCCAGGGCTCGGACCCCGTGCACCAGAGCGGTACAGGTCAGGGCGGTGCGGTGGGCGGCATGGTGCGAGAGTCTGCGGAACCGGTTCACATGGGTGCAACATTCCGGCCACCCGGCCGGTTCTGGCCGGTTTCCCCTCCCTGGTGGCGAACGATTCGGCACGCGCCTCCCCCGTACCCGGCCCGCCGTGGCGCACGCGGTGGCGCGTGCGCTGGCGCGACGGTGGCGCGAGCGGCGGCCGGCGGCTCGCATCCGCCGTCCTGGAGCTCAGCCGTCCTGGTAGTCAGCCGCCCTGGAGGTCAGTTGTCCCGGAGCTCAGCCGCCTTGGTGGTCAGTCGCCCTGGAGCGTGCCCGCCTCCTGGCGGATCAGCTCGCGCAGCGCCGCCAGCCGGGGCCGGCCGTCGTCGAGCCGCCACTGCATCTCCAGCGGCAGGGTGGCCCGGCCGGCGAGCGGGACGGTGACCACCTCCTCGGTGAGGTGACCGGTCATCGAGCGGGGGACGAGCGAGAACGCCCGGTTCTGGGAGAGCAGGTAGAGCCGTGAGCCGACGATGCGCGGCGGGCTCACCAGGACCGGCGGCTCCACGCCGTGCTCGGAGCAGAGTCCGAGGACGTGGTCGTAGTAGCGCGGGTGCTGCTCGCGGGGCCAGAGCAGCAGCGGGAGGTCCCGCAGCTCGGACAGCCGGACGGCGTCGCGCCCGGCCAGCGGGTGGTCGCGGCCCAGCGCGACCCGGACGGGCTCGTCGGCGAGGGCCTCCCGCCGGTAGCCGGGCACCTCGTCCAGGAAGCGGCCCAGGCCGATGTCTGCCAGCTCGGCGGCCAGCGTCGAGGAGACGCGGCCGGTGTCGACGGCGAGCTCCGCGGTGTCCAGCGCGGGTAGTTCGCGCTCGGCCCGGCTGACCACGGCGGGCAGCAGCCGGTTCATCACGCTGGGGGAGGCGACGATCCGGGCGGTGCCCGTCCGCGCCTCCTCGTGCAGCCGGACGCGGGCGAGCAGGGCGGCGGCCTGGCCGAGGAGCCGGGCGCTCTCGTCGGCCATCACCTCGCCCGCCGGGGTGAGGGCGACGGCCCGGCGGCTGCGGTCGAAGAGCTCGACGCCGACCGCCCGCTCCAGCCGGGCGACCTCCTGACTGACCGTCGGCTGCGAGATGTGCAGGCGCTCGGCGGCGCGGCCGAAGTGCAGACCGTCGGCGACCGCGAGGAAGACTTCGAGCTGACGCAAGGTGAATCCCATAGTCGAAACCCTATGGGAAGGCCCGGTACTCCTTCTGGATCCCGATGCGAACCGTCCCTAGGCTGACCGGAACTGCCACGGCGTGGTGGCACCCCAGAGAGAGTTCGTGCCTCCCATGAGCGGACTGCCCATCCGGATCTCCGACGACGTCGCCCGGGCCGTCGCCGACGGCGCGCCCGTCGTCGCCCTGGAGTCGACCATCTTCACGCACGGCCTTCCGCGGCCCCGCAACCTGGAGGTCGCGCTGGAGGCGGAGGAGCGGTTGCGAGCCGCCGGGGTCGTCCCGGCGACGATCGGCGTCTTCGCCGGGGTGCCCACCGTGGGACTCGGCACGGACCAGATCAAGGAACTGTCCGAGTCGGACGACCTGGACAAGGCGAGCCTGCGCGACCTGCCGGTGGTCGCCGCGCTGGGCCGGCACGGCGGGACGACCGTCGCGGCCACCGCCTTCCTCGCCCACCGGGCGGGGATCCGGGTCTTCTCCACCGGCGGGCTGGGCGGCGTGCACTTCGGCGCGGCCGAGAGCTTCGACGAGTCCGCCGACCTCACCACGCTGGCCGCCACGCCCGTCACCGTGATCAGCGCGGGCGTGAAGTCGATCCTGGACATCCGGGCCACCCTGGAGCGCTTCGAGACGCTCAACATCCCCGTCATCGGCTACCGGACGCGCCGGTACCCCGGCTTCTACGTCACCGACTCCGGGCACGAGATCGCCTACCGGGTGGACTCCCCGGAGGAGGCCGCGCGGATCATCGCGGCCCGGGACGGGCTGGAGCTGCCCCAGGCCGTGCTGATCGCCAACCCGGTGGACCCGGCCGAGCAGCTGCCGCCCCGGGAGCTCGACGCGCTGCTGACCAGGGCCTGGGCCGAGGCCGAGCGCCGGGGCATCACCGGCAACGCCTCGACGCCGTTCCTGCTCGACTTCATCCAGCGCGACACGCAGGGCCGCAGCCTGGACGTCAACGTCGCGGTCTACCGGGGCAACGTCCGCCTCGGCGGCCGGATCGCCACCGCACTGGCGGCGCTGCGGGGCGGGGAGTAGCGCCGGTGATCGAGGTACTCGGGGTACTCGGCGACCTCGTCGAGGACGTCGTCGTCTGGGTCGACGGGCCGCTGCGGCACGGCACCGACTCCACGGCCAGGGTCTTCCGGCGGCGCGGCGGCAGCGCGGCGAACGTCGCGGGATTCGCCGCCGGGCGGTGGCCCGCACGGTTCCTCGGCTGTGTCGGCGACGACCCGGCGGGGGACGCTCTGGTCGCCGAACTGACGGGCCACGGCGTCGACGTACGGGTCGTCAGGCGGGGGCAGACGGGCAGCATCGTCGTCCTCGTCGACGACGCCGGGGAGCGGACGATGCTCCCCGACCGGGGCGCGGCCACCCTGCTGGACACCGTGCCGGACGAGTGGCTCGCCGGTCTGACCCACCTGCACGTGCCCGCCTACTCCTTCGACGGGGAGCCGGTCGGGAGCGCGGCGGCCGACGCCCTGCGGCGGGTGCGCCGGGCGGGCGGCACCACCTCGCTCGACGCCTCCTCGACCGGCATGCTCGCCGGCTTCGGCCGGGAGCGCTTCCTCGCCCTGGCCGCCGAGTTGACGCCCACCCTGCTGTTCGCCAACCAGGAGGAGGCCGCTTTCCTCGGGCTCCTGGTGGAGGGCCGGCCCGGCCCGGAGCGGGCCCGGCTGGCGGGCACCACGGTGGTCACCAAGGCCGGTGCGGCGGCGACCACCGTGGACGCGCCCGGGCGGGCCCCCTTCGCGGTGCCCGTCCCGCCGGTCGGCGAGGTCCGCGACCTCACCGGCGCCGGCGACGCGTTCGCCGCGGGCTTCCTGGCCGGCTTCCTGGCCGAGGTCGGCCTGCGCGAGGCCACCGCGCGCGGCCACCGCTGCGCCGCCAGGGTGCTGGCCTCACCCGGGGCGTCCTTCGGCCCCCGCTGACCCGCCCGCCGCCGGTCGGCGGGGGCGGCCCGGATACCATTCCCTCCGTGTCGGTCAACATAGAACTCGCCCTCTTCGTCGACGGCCTCACCGGCCGGGAGCAGGCGTGGGAGGTGGTGCACGCCCTCGCCGCCGTGCTGCGGGACGAGCGGATCGACGACGAGGTGGGGATCGGCGTGGGCGAGCTGGACGGGGAGTTCATCGTCTCGGGCGAGAGCGAGTACCCGCTGGTCATCACCCGCTTCTACGCCTGGCGGCCGGCGTTCGAGCGCGCCGTCACCGAGGCCGTCGGGAAGGTCGCGCCGCACGCCCGCCCGGCCGTCGAGTGGGGCTACCCGGACGAGCGCTGAGCGGACGGGCACGGGCTGACACGCCCACGGACGGCGCAGAGTCCGGCGCCGCGCACGGCCGGTCCGATAGGGATGGCTCGTCCATCGCCGATCCGCGATGGCTCGTCCCCCGCCCATCCGAAAGGCCGACCCATGCTCCCGCTCAGCCCGATGCCGAAGCCGCTCCGCCACGCCGCCCGCGCGGCCGGTGCCGTCCTGCTGCTCGCCGCTCCGCTGCTGGCCGCCCACCCGGCGGCCGCCGAAGGCCCGAAGACGCCCCAGGAGGCCGCCGTCTGCCGCGGCGTGGTGGGCACCCTGGTCGGCGGATCCCTGCTGTTCGGCCCGGGCGGCGTCAACGCGGTCTGCGCCGTCCAGCCCGAGAAGACCCCGGCCGACGACCTGTCCTGACCCCCCGGCCCGGGGCCCGCCGCCGCAGCTCCGATACCGGGGTGCGGAGCTGCGGCGACGTCGTGGATACTGATCGCCGCGCAGGAGGGACGCCCTGGGTCTCTCGGCGTCCCCTGGACCGGCGCGCCACCAGAACGTCACACCAGGGGGATCAACTTTGTCGTTCCACCGTCGCGTTGGCATAGCCATCGCCGTCGCCTGCTCGGCCGGCGCGGGAACCGCGCTGCCTTCGGTCGCGCAGGCCGAGACCGCCGTGCTCTACGTGGACAACAGCACCACCGCGCACTGCTCGGACGCCGGGGCCGGCACCCAGGCCCAGCCGTACTGCGGCATCCAGGCCGCCGCGGACGCGGCCCAGCCGGGGCAGACCGTCCAGATCGCCCCGAACCGCACCTACCAGGGCATGATCACGGTCAGGCGCTCGGGCCTGCCCGGCAAGCCGATCGTCTTCAAGGCCGACATTCCCTACAGGGTCCCGGCGACGGGCGTCGAGGTCGGTCAGCAGGACGGGCCCGACGTCCCCGGCTACGGCTTCCTCATCTCGGGCGTGCACGACGTCACCGTGACGGGCCTGCAGATCACGGCCCCGCAGGAGGGCGTGCTCGTCAAGGACTCCGAGCGGATCGTCCTGGACCGCACCATCGTGGGCGCGGGAAGCGGCGGCGCGGCCCAGCCGGGCCCGGCCGTCCGGATCACCGGCCACAGCGCCGGCGTCACGGTGAGCCGCAGCCAGATCGCCTCGGCCGGCCCGATCGGCGTGGCGGTCGAGGCCGGGGTGACGGGCACCGTCCTCACCACCAACCTGGTGACCGAGACGGACGGCCGGGGCGTGCTGGTCACCGACGCCCCCGGCACCGTCGTGGTCGGCAACACCTTCGGCCGTAACTGCCTGAGCGACATCGAGTTCGCGGGCAACTCCTCCGGCGCGACCGTCGAGAACAACGTGCTGGCGAAGCGCCCGGCGGACTGGTGCGGCGGCGTACCGGTCTCCTCGGTCGCGCTGACGGTGTCGGCGGGCTCGACCCAGGGCACCAAGGTCGACTACAACAGCGTCCAGCCCGCGCCGGGCGCGGCCGCCTACGCGTGGGGCGGCACCTCCTACGCCACGGCGGCGGCCTTCCGGGCCACCGGCCAGGGCGCCCACGACAACGGGGCCGACCCGGGCTTCTCCCAGTCGACCTCGGACTACCGGCCGATCGCGGTCGAGGGTCTGACGGACGCCGCCGACGCCTCGGCGCCCGGCGCCCTGGACACCGACCTCTACGGCGACCCGCGCGCCGACCACCCGAAGATCGCCAACACCGGTACCGGCAACGGCTACCAGGACCGCGGCGCCGTGGAACTGCAGGACACCATGAGCGTCATGGTGTCGGCGCTGCCCTACTCGACCACCGGGCACCCGCTGAACGCCCGGGCCACGGTCTGGTACACCCCCGGCTGGGCACCGGTCGGCGCCACCCTGGACTTCGGTGACGGCACCGCGCCGGTCCCGGTGACCTCGGGCAACATCACCGTCGACCACGACTACCCGGCCGGCGGCAGTTACACGCTGACGCTCACCGCGACCAGCGAGACCGGCCTGGTCCGCACCTCCACCGGGACGGTGAAGCTGGCCCCGGTGGGCGAGCTCCGCCCGTCCTTCGGGGTGTACCAGCCCGATCGCACCGTCGCCCGGGTCACCGTCACGGACCGGACCGTCAGCCCCTGGCCGGTGGCCCGCTACGTCATCGACTTCGGTGACGGCACGGCCCCGGCCGTCAGCGAGGGACCGACCCCGCCGAGCGGTGTCATCCACGACTACGGCGTGGCCGGCACGTACACCGTCACCGAGACCGTCGTCGACGACCACGGCCGGACCGGCAGCACCGGGACCCAGCTGTACGTCGCCGGTCCGCAGGCCGGCGTGCCGTTCGCCGGCTACTTCGGCGGCCCCACCAGCCACGTCGGGCTCTTCGACAAGGGCCGTTGGGCGCTCTCCTACCAGAAGGCCTCCGGCCAGGCGAACCTGGTCTGGAGCCTCGGGGACCCGGGGGATGTTCCGGTGGTCGGCGCCTGGGACAACACCTGCCAGTGCCAGTCCGGCATCTACCGTCCGAGCACCGGCACCTTCGCCCTGCAGCACTCCGACAAGTCCGTCTCCACGGTCCAGTTCGGGGAGCCGGGCGACCTCCCGGTCGTCGGTGCCTGGGACCGCGACAACCACGACCAGCTGGCCATCTTCCGTCCGAGCACCAGCACCCTCGCGGTGCGCCACGACAACGGCAGCGTCTCCACCATGCGCTTCGGCGACCAGGGCGACCTCCCGGTGGTGGGTGACTGGGACGGCGTGCACCACGCCCAGTTCGGCGTCTTCCGCCCCGGGCGGAACGAGGGCGACCCGAACCTGTTCATCCTGCGGCACGACGACGGCAGCGTCTCCACCGCCGCCTACGGCGTCAAGGGTGACCTTCCGGTGGTCGGCGACTGGCTGGGCCGGGGCCGGACGACCTTCGGGATCTTCCGTCCGAGCAGCCACGTCTTCGCCCTGAGCAACGCCTACGGTGGGCAGAGCGACTCGGTGTTCACGATCTACGGCTGATCCGGGCAGTGCCGGCGGAGGGCCGGGGCGCGCAGCGACTGCGTGCCCCGGCCCTCCGCCGTTTCGACGGCCGGCGCCTCACCCGGTGGGCCCGGGCTGCGCCGGGCCGAACGGTGCGGCGGGTGAGCCGAGTTCGGAGAGTTCGGTGAGTTCGGCCGGGGTGAGGGTGAGGTCGGCGGCCGCGGCGGAGTCGAGGATGCTGGCGGACCGGCGGGCGCCCGGGATCGGGACGACGGCGGGGGACAGCGCGAGCAGCCAGGCCAGGCCGATCCGCTGGGGCGAGACGCCCCGCTCGGCGGCGATCCGGTGGAACGCGCCGGACGTGACGGCGACGTCGTCGGGGCCGTCGAGGACACTGCGCGACAGCCCGCCGAGCGGACTCCACGGCAGGAAGGCCAGCCCCAGGCGCTCGCAGAGCCGCAGCTCCGGCTCGGCGGAGCGGACGGCGGGGGAGTAGCGGTTCTGGACCGAGACCAGGCCGGCGCCCAGGATGTCCCGCGCGACCAGGATCTGCCCCTCGTCGACGTTGGAGATCCCCGCGGCCCGGATCTTCCCGGCATCCAGCAGGTCGCGCAGGGCGCCCACCGACTCGGCCCACGGCACCCGGGGGTCGGGCTTGTGCAGCTGGTAGAGGTCGATCGCCGCCACGCCCAGGCGCCGCAGCGAGCCCTCGCAGGCCTGCCGCAGCCGGTCCGGGCGGCTGTCGACCGTCCAGGAGCCGTCACCGGGCCGGCCGCGCCCGCCCTTGGTGGCGACCAGCACGGCGGCGCGGTCGGCGGCGGTCCGGCTCGCCAGCGCGCGGGCCACCAGCCGTTCGTTGTGGCCGAGTTCGCCGGCGTGCCAGTGGTAGGAGTCGGCGGTGTCGATCAGGGTGACCCCGGCGTCGAGCGCGCTGTGCAGGGTGGCCAGGGCGGAGGCCTCGTCCGGGCGGCCCTCGACGGAGAGCGGCATCGCGCCCAGTCCGATCGCGCCGACGGCCGCGGCGCCGATGGTGCGCTGTCGCACGTCACGCCTCCCGCGGGGAGAGGGCGGCGGCCTCCGCCACGGCGTCCGGCAGCCAGTCGGCCAGCGGGGAGAACCGCAGGCCGAGCGCGACGGCGCGCCGGTCGTCCATCGGGTACCAGCGGTCGAAGGAGAACGGCGAGGCGTCCTCGCCGGCCGTCACCCGGTAGCGGGCGGTGGTCCCCAGCCGGTCGGCGATCAGCTCGCAGAGCCGGACCACGTCGAGCGCGTCCGGCGAGCACGCGTTCACCGGACCGGCGTCGTCGGAGGCCGCCGACCGCACCAGCGCGGCGGCGATCTCCTCGTGGTGGACGAAGGACGTGGGCCGCGGCCTCGCGTGCACCGCGACCGGCCGCCCGGCCGCGATCAGCTCCGTGTAGTGCGCCAGCCGGCCGGTGAAGTCCCGCGCCCCGCCGCCCAGGACGTGGGCGCTGCGCACGCTCGCCCAGGAGAACGGCGGATCCTGCGCGAGCACCGCCTCGGCCTGCCGCTTCCCCTCGGCGTACCCGGTCGCCTCGTCGGTGCGCCGGGCGAGCGCCGCCGGATCGTGCCACGGCAGCTCCGACGGGACGGCCCGGAGCGGGTCGACGGCGGACTCGGGCACCGGAACACCCTCGGTGGTGCGCACCAGGGGCGAGGTGGCCGGGTCGTACACCTCCATCGTCGAGGTCATCACGTACCGGCCGGTACGGCCGGCGAACACCCGGCGGGCGACGGCCGCCTGGACGGGGGTGTAGAGCACCTGGTCGATCACCGCGTCGAAGTCGCGGCCGCCGAGTGCGGCGGCCAGCCCGGTCTCGTCGGACCGGTCGGCGCGGACGTGGTCGACCCCGGGCGGCGGCGGGGTCGAGCCGCGGTTGACGAGGGTGACGCGGGTACCGGAGTCCCGCAGCAGGGTGACCAGGTGCAGGCCGAAGTACCGGCTTCCGCCGATGACGCAGACGTTTCGCATGCCCCCACTCTGCTGCCGTACCGTCATCAGCGGAACTACCGACCTGCTGAACGAGTCATCAGCAGAACTGTCGACCGAGGGAGCGCGATGATCGACGTACGGAGGCTCGGCGTGCTGCGGGCGGTCGCCGAGCACGGGAGCTTCAACCGGGCGGCCACCGCCCTGCGCCTCACGCCGTCCGCGGTGTCCCAGCAGGTCGCCGCGCTGGAGCGGGGCCTGGGCACGGCGGTCGTGGAGCGTTCCACCCGGGGTGTGCGGCTCACCGAGGCCGGGCAGCTGCTGGTGGAGGCGGCCGCCGCGGTCGCCGCCGAACTGCGCCACGCGCAGGAGCAGATCGGCCGGCTGGGCGCGGCCCGGCCCCGGCTCACCCTCGCCACCTTCACCAGCGGCGGGCGGCACCTCCTGCCGGCGGCGCTGACCCGGTTCGCCGCCGACCACCCGGAGGTCGAACTGCGCATCCTGGAACGGGAGCCCGAGGACAGCCTGCCGATGGTGCGCGAGGGGGTGGCCGACCTCGCGCTCGCCTACCACTTCGACGGCCCCCTGCCGGTGCTCCCCGGAGACCGCTCCGGCCTGGACTGGACCCCGCTGATGGACGATCCGTTCTCGGTGGTGCTGCCCGACGGGCACCGGCTGGCCGGCCGCGAGGCCCTGGACCTCGCCGAACTCGCCGAGGAACGCTGGGTGCTGGGCTGCCTGAAGACCGAGACCTTCCTGCGCCGGTACGCGGCCGTGGCCGGCTTCGAACTGCGGGTGGCGGGTTCCACGACCGACTACTTCTTCGCCCGCACCCTGGTCGCGGCCGGGGTCGGCGTCTCGCTGGTCCCGTCCGTCGCGCTCGACCCGGCGCTGTCCGGCACCCGGGTGGTGCCGGTGGTGGCGCCCCGCCCCGCCCGGCACTTCGGGATCGCCGTCGCCCGGGGCCGGCGGCCGTCGCCGTACGCCGAGTCGCTGGCCGCGCTGCTCCGGGAGGGGGCCGCGGCGGGCGGGCGCGGGGCCCGGGGCTGACCGACCGGATGGGGCTGACGGGGCTGGTCGGGGCCGACCGGGCCGACCGGGCCGTTCGGAGCTGTCCGGACGGCCCGGGCGCGCGTTCGGCGCGCGGGCGTCCGTGCGCCGGGTGTCCGGCCGCCCGAGTACGGTTCAAGTCGCCCGTCCGTCCGGCGACTTACCCCCAGGTGAAGAGTTGGATCAGGCCTTCCGGTGCCGCTCCGTGCCTGGTCACACTGTTGTCATGACCCGCACTCTACGCGCGTGGAAGACGCGCGCCGCCGCCGTCACCGTCGTCGCCCTGCTGACCCTCGCCCCCGCCGTGACCGCCACCGAGGCCCACGCCACCGTGAGCGGCTCGGTGTGCCTCTCCGCGCTGCCGGCCGAGGCCGACCACACCCTCGACCTCATCGCGAGCAACGGCCCGTTCCCGTACTCCCAGGACGGCGTCGTCTTCCAGAACCGCGAGCGCGTCCTGCCGAGCAGGTCCACCGGCTACTACCACGAGTACACCGTGGTGACCCCCGGCTCGCCCACCCGCGGCGCCCGCCGCATCGTCACCGGCCAGGCGTACCGGGAGGACTACTACACCGGCGACCACTACGCGACGTTCCGGCTGATCAAGTTCACCTGCTGACCTGCTGACCTGCTGACCTGCTGACCTGCTCACCCTGCTGCCGGCCCCTGACCCCGCTCCGCCCGCCCTGCCCGGCCCCCGACGGACCCGTCGGGGGCCGGCCCGGTGGGCGCGCCCGGCCAGCCACCGCGCTCCGGCACACGCCGGCCGCCGGCCCGGTCGTCGGCGATGATCCGCCGGAACACCGCCCCGAGAGCGGGCTCGTCGGACTCCTCGCCCTCGCGGACGGCGACCGTACGCGCGGTCGTGTCGTCGTGGCCGCCGGTGGTGGTCCCGCGCGGGTCGGTCCCGTAGCCGGCCGGGGCGAAGCTCCTGCTGCCGCGGACGGGTCCGTCGTCGCGGGAGTGACGCCCGGGGTGAGCCGCGCTGCGGCCCCCGGGTCAGAAGCCCGCCGGAAGGCCGAGGCGGTCGGCGAAGAAGGCGAGGAGGTCGGCGAAGAGCGCGGTGCGGCGGGAGGCGGCGCGGGCGCCGTGGCCCGCGCCGCGTTCCAGACGGAACAGGACCGGCTGCCCGCTGCCGGTCGCGGCCTGGAGGGCGGCCGTCATCTTGCGGGCGTGCAGCGGGTCCACCCGGCTGTCGCCGTCGAAGACGGCGAACAGGACGGCGGGGTAGCGGGTGCCGGCGCGGACGTGGTGGTACGGGGAGTAGGAGAGCAGCCGGGCGAGCTGCGCCGGATCGGCGGCCGTGCCGTACTCGCCCGTCCAGCTCGGCCCGAGGCCGGAGAGTTCGTAGCGCGCCATGTCGAGCAGGGGGGCCATGCAGACCACCGCCCCGAAGCTCGCGGGCCGCTGGGTCAGGGCGGCGCCCACCAGCAGGCCGCCGTTGGAGGCGCCCCAGATGCCGAGCTGTCCGGGGGTGGTCCAGCCGGTCGCCACCAGGTGGTCGGCGGCGGCGTGGAAGTCGTCGAAGGTGTTCTGCTTCCGGTCGAGCATCCCGTCGCGGTGCCACTGCTCGCCCTCCTCGCCGCCACCGCGCACGTTGGCGACGGCGTAGACCCCGCCGGCCCGGACCCAGGCGAGTGCCTCCGGCGCGTACCCGGGCGTCAGCGACTGTCCGAAGCCGCCGTAGCCGGTGAGGATCGCCGGCCGGGGGCGGTCCGGGCCGCCGCGCCGGGCGAGCAGGAACATCCGGACGGTGGTGCCGTCCCGGGAGGTGAAGGCGAGTCGGCGGGTTTCGAGGCCGTCGGCCGGGTCGTCGGCGGGCTCGGCCACGGCGGCCCCGGGGACGGGCCAGGGCGTCACCGCACCGGTGCGGGTGTCGTAGCAGAGCACGGCCGGGGGAGTGGCGAAGTCGGTGTGGACGAACCAGGCCCGGTGGGCGTCGGTGGCGGCGACCCGGACCTTGCCGACGGTGCCCAGCGGGGGGACGGGCACCGGGCCGAGCGGCCGGCCGTCGGCCAGGTCGTGCAGGGTGACCTCGCCGACGGCGTGCCGGGTGCGGACCACCAGGGCGAGCGGGCGGTCCGGATCGGGACCGTCGAGGATCGCGAAGTCCTCCAGGACGGCCTGCGGGTCCTCCGGGATCAGTTCGGTCCAGGTGTCCGGCGTGGGAGCGCCCGGGGTGGTGACCACGACCCGGCCCCGGGGCGCGTGCAGGTCGGTGGTGAGCCAGCAGCGGCCGTCCGGCGCGGTGCCGGGGCGCAGGTGCGGCTGGGACCGCGCGTCGAGGCCCTCCTGGAGCGGGCGCAGCCGGGGCCGGTCCGGCCGGTCCTCGGTCAGGTCGGCGATCCAGAGGTCCCGGCGGGGCACCGCGCCGGCGGCGGCGCCGACGACCAGCCAGCGGCCGTCCGCGCTGGTCCGCACGGTGTAGTGCTGGGTCTTCGCCCGGCCGGTGCCGAAGACCACCGCGTCCTGCTCGGGGTCGGTGCCGATCAGGTGCAGCTGGACCCGTCGGTGGTACTGGCCCTCGCCCGGGTGGAGCGCGGGGTGCAGCCGGCGGACGTAGTAGAAGCCGTCGGCGTCGGGCAGCCAGGCGACGGTGCTGCGGCGGACCCGGTCGATCGGGCCGTCCAGGACGCGGCCGGTGTCGACGTCCAGGACGAAGAGGGCGGCGTTCTCGGTGCCGCCGGACGCCACCTGGTAGGCGAGCCGGCGGCCGTCCCAGGACGGCTCCCACTCCTCCAGGGTGGTGCCGCCGGTCGGGTCGAGCAGCGCCGGATCCACCAGGACCCGGACGGCGCCGGAGGGTTCGACGACGACCAGCTCGGGGTGTTCGGCGCCGGGGAGCGAGCGGGTGAGGAACAGCCGCGCGCCGGCCGGGCGGGGGGCGGAGCGGGCACCGAGGCGTTCGGACAGCTCGGTGAGCCGGGCCTCGGCACTCGCGCGCGCCCGCCAGCCGTCGGCGGCGGCGCGGTAGCGGGCGTCCTGCTTCTCCGTCCACTCCTGGACGGCCGGGTCGTCGGCGTCCTCCAGCCAGCGGTACGGGTCGGGCGGCGGCGGGCCGTCAGTCATCCGAGCTCCTCCCGGGGTCGGCGCCAGCTGGTGCGGCGGTGGGTCCGGTGCCGGGCGCGGGGGCGCGGCCGGGGGCGGGCGGCGCCGCGTGCGCGACGACGGCGGGTTCCGCCGGCTGCTCCGGGTCCGCCTCCGGGGCCGGAGCCGCCCGGGTGCCCGGGGCCGGTCCGGCCTGCGCGTCGAGGTCCGGGGTGGCCGGTGGCCCGGGCGCCGGCTGAGCGTCCCCGTCGGCCGCCGGCCCGGCGGCGAGCCGTTGGGTGGTCCGCAGCGGAATCCAGCCGCCCGCGGTGACCGCCGCCGTCAGCACCGCCATCACCGCCCAGGTGCCCGCCCCGCCGAGGCCCTGCAGCAGCGCGCCGGCCGCGACCGGGCCCAGCGCGGCCAGGCCGCTGAGCAGCAGGCCGGTGGCGGCGCTGACCCGGCCGATCAGGTGCCGGGGGGTCTGCCCGAACAGGGCGTGCCCGACCACCACGCCGGCGGCCGGCGAGAGCATCATCAGCAGCGTCAGCAGGGCGGCGACCACCCCGGGCGCGAAGGTCAGCGTGAACACCGCCAGCACCGCCGTCCAGCCCACCCCGATGCCGAGCAGGATGGTCGGCACGCTCAGCCGCTTGACGAACCACGGCGCCAGCAGGGAGCCGACGATCCCGCCGACGCCCGCGCAGGACAGCACGGGTCCGATCACCCAGCCGGAGGCCCCGTTCGCCCGCAGCTCCAGGATGACGATCACATCGATGGCGGCCGCGACCAGATTGATGGCGGCCGCGTACACCAGGATGACGAACAGCTCGCGCCGGCGGACCAGCCAGCGGATGCCCGCCGTCAGCCCGCGGTCCTCGGCGCGGGGCTCCGCGGCCGTGGGGCGGACGGTGATCCGCCAGATCAGGGCGGCCGACACGGCGTAGGAGAGCGCGTCCACGGCGAACGGCAGCATCCGGTCGGCGGCGTAGAGGACGCCGCCCAGCGCCGGCCCGGCCAGGCTGACGGCGGCCTGGAGGGCCTGGCCCATGCCCAGCGCGTCGGCGAGGTCCTCCTTGGCGACGACGTCCCGGGTGAGCACGGTGTTGGCGGGCCCGAACATCGCGGTGGCGATGCCCTCCACCGCGGCCACCAGCAGCAGTTGGGCGTAGGACGGGGAGCCCCAGAGGGCGACCAGCGGGATGGTGGCCACCGCCACCAGACGCACCAGGTCGGTCGTCAGCATGACCCGGCGCCGGTTCCACCGGTCCACCAGACCGCCCGCCGGGAGGCGGAAGCCGAGCCTGGTGACCAGGGCGACGGTGGCGACCGCCCCGGCCTGCGCCGCGTTGCCGCCCAGGCTCAGCACCAGCAGCGGGTAGGCGATCGTCGACATCGCCGAGCCCAGGTTCGACGTGAGGTCGGCGAGGAAGGACCGCCGGAAGTCGCGGTTGGTGCGCAGCACGCCAGCCAGCATGGCCGCCCCCTCCCCGGCTACAGCCGGCCGGTGGCGTGCAGGTGGTCGAGGATCCGCGCGTCGACGTTGTCCTGGAAGCGCGTCATGACCTCGGTGTCGGCCTGCTCGTACTCGTAGCCGCAGGTCACCCAGCGGTCGGCCACCGAGCCGGTCTCCAGGTAGCCGTGGTCGACGTGTCCGACCTCGAAGCCCGGCTTGCCGGCCGACTGCCAGCTGCTGAACAGGGTGCCGTCGGCGTTGATCACGGCGCCCTCGCGGCCGCCGGGTTCGGAGCAGATCTGGCAGGTGGTCCGCATGCTCGGCTTGGCGAAGCGGTAGCCGCGTTCGAGCGCCTCGACCGCCCACTCGACGAAGCGGTCCTCCACCTGCCGGGCCCGCGCGAGGTCGTTGCGGTACCCGATCCCGGAGTCGCCGACCCAGGCGTAGGTGAACGTGCACCGGCTCGGGTCGACCTTGCCGTCGAGCTGGCCGAAGAGCGCGCCGATCCGGTCCACGTTGTGGTGGGAGACGTTCACCCGGAAGTTCCAGGAGAGCCGGGTGGCCTCGGTGGCCGCCGCCACGTTGGCGACGATGGTGTCGAAGGTGCCCCCGCCGGCGTGCGTGACCCGGGTCGCGTCGTGGTCCTCCCGGCTGCCGTCGAAGGTGATCTGCACCGCGCGCAGCCCGGCGGCGCCGAGCTGGACGGCCCGCCGCCCGGTCAGCAGCACGCCGTTGGTGGTCATGGCGGCGGTGGCGAGCCCCAGGGGCGTGCAGCGCTCCAGCAACTCCACGCAGCCGCGCGGGTTGAGCAGCGGCTCGCCGCCGAACAGCAGCAGGTAGAGCCGGTCCAGGCCGGCCTGCGCCATCCGCTCGGCGGTGAAGTCCACGATCCGGTCGATGGTCCGGGTGTTCAGCCGGCGCAGGTTGATCCGGGGCGGGCGGTGGCCGCCCTTCGGGTCCTGGCCGGTGTTCTGGAAGCAGTAGCCGCAGCCGAGGTTGCAGGCCGTGCTGGTCAGCACCGTCAGCGCGAAGGACTTCGCGGTGCGCTCCCGGTACGCGCCCGCGTCGCGCAGGAACTCGTCGATGTCCGGCCGCACCCGGCCGTCGGCCGCGACGTGCTCCGGTTTGAGCAGGGTCCACGTCCGGTTGCCGATGAACCACCAGCCGCGGTCGCTCCTGATCAGGCGGGGCGCGTCCACCTCGTCCAGCCGGGTGCCGATCATTGCTCTCCCTGGGGTCGGCGGGAAACGGCCGCCGTCGGCGGGCCCTGACAGCGCGAGGCTAGGCAGCCGTGGTTTGCCGCCGGTATGCGACAGGTTGACGGGCAGCTTCCGGCCGGGCCGGACGGTCGGGGCATCCACCGTCCGGCCCGGGTGGGGCGGCCGGGGCGCCGACGGGGGCATACCGGACGTAAACCGAACCCCAACTGGCCGCTCCTAGGCTCATGGCGACGACCAGAACGCCTGACCTCGACGTCATGGAAGAGGGCTGATCGACGTGCCCGAGCCGACCCCCGCCGACCTGCCCCCCGACCTCTCGGACGCCCTGCTCGACGACCTGTCGGACCTGCCCGACACCCTCCCGGGCGCCGCGCCGGCCGACGACGAACCGGAGGTCGTCCTGCACTCCGCGGACGTGGACGACGGCGAAGCCCCCTGGTGCATAGGCAACATGACGGCGTACTGACCGGAGGGCCCCACCGATGAGCTGCCCGTCCTGCGCCACGGAACTCCCCGCGGACGCGCGATTCTGCGCCCGGTGCGGCACCCCGGTCACCCCCCCGACCCCGGCGGCCGAGGAACGCCGGGTCGTCACCGTGCTGTTCTGCGACCTCGTCGGATCGACCGAGCTGTCCGGCAAGCTCGACGTCGAGGTGCTCCGGTCGATCCTGCTGCGCTACTACGAATTGATGGAACGTCAGATCGATTCCCGTGGCGGGATCGTGGAGAAGTTCATCGGCGACGCCGTGATGGCCGTCTTCGGCCTCACCGCGACGCAGGAGGACGACGCGCGCCGGGCGCTGGAGACGGCGGCGGACATGCTGACCGCCCTCGACGGCCTCAACACCCAGCTGGAGCGCGACCACCGGGTCCGGCTCGGAGTCAGGATCGGCGTGCACACCGGTGAGGTGGTCACCACGGCCGATCCGGCCAGGCGGCAGGCGCTGGTCTCCGGCGAGGTGGTCAACGTCGCCGCCCGGCTGGAGCAGGCCGCCGGCCCCGGCGAGATCCTGCTCAGCGCGCAGACCTGGCGGGCCTGTGGTTCCGGGCTGACCGTCGCCGAGGTCGGCCCGGTCGAGCTGAAGGGCGTGGCCGGGCCGATCGAGGCCGGCCGCCTGCTGGGCCTCTCCGAGCCCGAGCGCGCGCCCCGCTCCGACGTGCCCTTCGTCGGCCGCGAACGCTACCTCAGCGAACTCGACCTGGCCTGGCGGCGGGTGGCCGAGGAGAGCGACGTCCACGTCCTCACCCTGCTCGGGGAGGCGGGCATCGGGAAGACCCGCCTGGTCGACGAATGGCTGCGCCGCTCGGCCCCCGCCGCGGAGGCGGTCGGCACCGGCCGCTGCCGGGCGGCCGGCACCGGCGGCTCGCTGCACGCGCTCGCCGAGTGCGTCGCCCCGCTGGCCGAGGAGGCCGGGCGGCACGCGCTCGACGGCTCGGCCACCGCCGCCGCGCTGGCCCTGCTGCGCACCGGGCTGCTGCTGGACGGCACCCCGGCCCCCTCCGAGGACGACACCTGCGCCGCGGTCGCCCACGTGCTCACGGTGCGCACCGGCGACCACCCGATGCTGCTCGTCGTCGACGACCTGCACTGGGCGGACCAGCCCTTCCTCGCCCTGCTCGACCGGCTGGTCGAGGACCTGCGCCGGCTGCCCATCCTGGTGCTCTGCCTGGCCCGCCCCGAGCTGATGGACTCCTGCCCCGGCTGGGGAACGGGCCGGGCGAACTCGACCACGGTGACCGTCACCGGCCTCTCCCCGGCGGACTCCGCCGTCCTCGCCGCCCACCTGGTCGACCTCGCCCTGCACAGCCCGGCGGCCACCGAGCAGATCGTGGCCCAGGCCGACGGCAACCCGCTCTACCTGGAACAGCTCGCCGCGACGGTCGAGGAGGCGGGCGGCACCGAGGGCCTGCCGCCCAACCTGCACGCGCTGCTCGCCGCCCGGATCGACCGGCTGGACGAGGCGGACCGGACCGTGCTGCGCCAGGCCTCGGTGGTGGGACGCGAGTTCGACGCCGAGGACCTCGGCGCCCTGGCCGGCGAGCCCGGGCTGCCGGCCGTGAGCACGGCGGTGCTGCGCACCCTGACCCGGCGCGGCCTGGTGAAGCCGATGCGCCGGCCGTTCGGTGCCGGCGCCGCCTACTGCTTCGTCAACGGTGTGACCCAGCGGGTCGCCTATGAGGGGCTCACCAAGGTCCGGCGCGGCGAACTCCACGAGCGCTACGCCGAGTACCTGCTGCGCGCCGGGCGCCCGGACGCGCTGGTCGGCACCCATCTGGAGCAGGCCTACCGGTACCGCAGCGCGGTCGGCCGCCGCACCGAGCGCAATCCGCTGCTGCGCCGGCGGGCGCTGCGCCACCTGGCCCGGGCCGGCGTCGGCGCGCTCGGCCGGGTCGACCTGCCGTGGGCGCTCACCCTCCTCCAGCGGGCCGCCGACCTCGCCGACCCGGGCGACCAGGGCCGGCCCGAGGTGCTGCAACGGCTGGGCGAGGTGCTGCTGGCACTCGGCCGCTCCGACGAGGCGCGCGAGGTGCTGGTCCGCGCCGTGGCGGAGGCCGGCGAGCACGGCGCGGCGGGAACGGCCGCCCACGCTCGGCTGCACCTCGCCGCGTGCGAACACGACGACGCCGCGCTGGAACGGGCGGCCGTCGACGGCCTGACGGTCTTCCGGGCCTGCGGCGACGAACTCGGGATGGCCCGGAGCCGCCTGGTGCTCGCCGGGTCCTGCCAGCGGCGCGGGCAGCACGGCGAGGCGGTGGCGGCGCTCGGCCACGCCCTCACCCACTCGCTCGCCGCGGCGGCCGACCGGGAGCTCGCCAACACCCTGGGCGCGACGGGGCTCTCGCTCTGGCACGGCCCGGAGCCGGCACCGTCCGCCGCGGCCCGGTGCGAGGACCTGCTGGCCACGCACGGCGCCGACCGGCTGGCCGTGCAGGTCACGCTCGGGTTCCCGCTCACCGTGCTGCACGCCCTCCAGGGCCGGGCCGACCGGACCGCCGAGTGCCTGGCCGACGTCCGGCGCGCGATGGCGGCGCTCGCCTACGGCGAGGGCGCGGTGTTCGGGCCGCTGCTCGACGGCACGCTCGCCGCGCTGGCGGACCGGCCGGAGCAGGCGCAGGCGGCCCTGCGCGAGGCGCTGGACGCGGCCCGGGCCCTCAACGCGGGCGGCCTGGTCCGCACCACCGCGCTCGAACTGGCCCGCGCCCAGCTCGCGGCGGGGCAGTGGCGCCGGGCCGCCGAGCTGGTGGAGGACCTGACGGTCGCCGACGCGCACCCGGTGGTGCAGGCCAACCGGTACGGCGTCCAGGCCAGGATCCGGGCGCTCGGCGGCGAGCATCCGCAGGCCCTCGCGCTGGCCCGGCGGGCCGTGCTGCTCGCCCACCGCACCGACTCGCCGGCCGACCAGGCGACCGCATGCCTCGACCTCGCGTACACCCGTGCCCTGGTCGGCCGGCCGAAGCAGGCCCGGGCGGCGCTGCTGGCCGCGCGGCGCCGCTTCGAGGCGAAGGGGCACCTGGTCGGCGCGGCCCGGACCGGGCTGCTGGCGGAGGAGCTCGGCCTGGCCCGGGAACCCGGCCGGGAGCAGGACCGCGGGCCGGGCGGGGCGGACGGGCCGGCGGAAGGGGGGAGCGGCCGATGACCGCCACCGAGACCGGTTCCGCCCCGGGCACCGCCGGCCGGACCGCCGCCACCGGCCGGACCGGCACCGTCACCGACCGGACCGGTAGCGCCGACCGGGCCAACACCGCCGACCGGGCCACCGCGCTGACCTGGAACCTGCTCGACCGCCGCCCCGCCGACATCCCCGTCGCCGCCTCCGAGACCGTGCCCGTCACGCCCGACTGGGCGTACGGCGGCGCGGACGGCAGCGGCGTCCGGGTCTGCGTCGTCGACAGCGGAGTCGAGGCGGGCCATCCGCTGGTCGGCGAGGTGGTCGCCTCGCACGCCGTGGTCGGGCGCGACGGCGGCCTGACGGTGGAGCGGGTGGAGCCGATGGACACCTGCGGCCACGGCACGGCCTGCGCCAGCATCGTCCGGCGGGTGGCCCCCGGCTGCGAACTGCACAGCGTCCGGATCCTCGGCGAGAACGGCGGCGGCACGGGGGCCGCCCTGCTCGCCGGGCTGAGCTGGGCCATCGAGCAGCGCTTCGACGTGATCAACCTGAGCCTGTCGACCTCGCGCCCGCAGTTCAGCCAGGTGCTGCGGGAGATGGCCGACGACGCCTACTTCAACCGCTCGGTGATCGTTGCCTCGGCGCACAACTCCCGGATCGAGAGCTTCCCCTGGCGGTTCTCCTCGGTGATCTCGGTCGGCAGCCACGCCGAGGACGACTCGGACCTCGTGCTCTACAACCCGGACCCGCCGGTGGAGTTCTTCGCCCGGGGGCAGGCGGTGCAGGTCGCCGGGCCGAACGGCAGCACCACCCGCAACACCGGCAACAGCTTCGCGGCGCCGCACGTCACCGGACTGAGCGCGCTCATCCTCGGCAAGCACCCTCGTCTGACGAGCTTCGAGCTGAAGACGATCCTCTACCTGACGGCAGCCAACGTGCGGGGAGTGTGAGATCCATGGACCAGTCGGCGGACTCCACGGCGATGATCGCGGCGATCTCGGGCGCCCTGGCCGATCCCGGCCCGGACGACCGCGAACTGCTGTCCTCCATCGTGCGGGTGGCGCGTTCGATCTTCGGCGCCGCCGCCAGCTCGATCTTCCTGTTCGACCGGGAGGAGGACCAGCTGGTCTTCGAGGCCGTCTCCGGGGAGGGCGAGGACTTCCTGGTCGGCACCAGGTTCCCGGCGCACCGGGGGATCGCCGGCTGGGTCGCCGACACCGGGGAGCCGGTGACGGTCGACGACCTGCGCGGCAGCGCGATCTTCGCCCAGGACCTCGCGGAGCGGACCCGCTACGTGCCGGACGCGATCATGGCGGCCCCGGTCGTCCACCGGGACGAGATCCTCGGCGTCATCCAGGTGCTCGACCCGCACCCGCAGTCCCGCTCCAGCCTGGCCGACCTGGACCTGCTGGTGGCCTTCGCCGGCCAGGCCGGGCTCGCCCTGCACGGCCTGGTCCGCAGCCGGGCGGCCCGCAGCGCGCTGGCCCTCGGCGGTGCGGAGTTCGAGCGGCTGGCCGGCATCGTCCAGGTCCTCGGCGCGCTGGCGCCCGAGCAGCGGGCCAGCGGGCTGCGGCTGGTCGAGTCCCTGCACGAGGTGCTCGCCGCGATGGCGCGCTGACCGGGCGGCGGGGTCGCGGGGCGGCGGGGCGGCGCGCTGACCGGGCGGCGATGCCGTCCCGGTCAGCGGCACCGGCCCGCCACCCGGTCACGTCCAGGTGTCAGCAGCCGCCCGGCAGCGGACCCGGGCCGCGGTGCAGGGCGGCGGCGTACCGGTGGGCCAGCCTCGGCATGCGGTAGCGGACGGCGTGCGCCCGCACCTCGTCGTCCTCGGCCACCGTGACCAGGTGGGCCTCGATGAGCTCCTCCACGATCCGCTCGGCCGGCTCCGCGAGGCCGCCCAGCGCCGCCAGCAGCACCGCCTGGTCGAAGGCCGGCCCCGGCAGGGCGCCGAGCGCGCCGAGCGCCGCCCGCTGCTGCGGATCCAGCCCCCGGTGGAACCGGCGGTAGCCGTCCTGGACGGAGCAGCCCCCGACCGAGAGCTCATGGGGTCCGGCGGGCAGCCGGCCCAGCTGCTCGGCGTACTCGGACAGCGAGAGGTGCCGCAGCGTGGTGAGCTTGGCGGCCAGCGCGCGGACGACCAGCGGGGAGAGCCCGTACACCTCTTGAAGGCGGCGCAGCGTCCGGTCCGCGTCCACGAGCCGTCGCTCGTCGAGCACGCGCGCCAGGAGCTCGCGGGCCTCGCCGGGGGTGAACTCGTCGAGTTCGATGCGGTGGACGCACTCCAGGCCGCTGAGCCGGCGGGCCGAGGTGACCAGCGTGCGGGTCGGCCCGCGGCCCGGAAGCAGGCGGCGGACCTGGGACTCGCCGGTCGCGCCGTCGAGGACGAGGAGGACCTGCCGGTCGGCGATCCAGGACCGCCACAGGGCCAGCGCCGCGGTCTCCTCCCGGGGCGGCGTGAGGTCGAGACCGGTGCTCCGCAGCAGCTCGGTCAGCACCTCGTGCCAGTCGCGCGGGGTTCCGTCGGGGTGTCCCAGCGGGACGAAGACCTGGCCGTCCGCGAAGCGGTCGGCGATCCGGTGGCCGACGTGGACAGCCAGCGCCGTGGTGCCGACGCCCGGCGGGCCCGACACCGCCGTGACGTCGGTACATCGGGCCCCGCCGGTGAGGGCCGCCACCGCCGCCTCGACCTCGCCCCGGCGGCCGACGAAGTCCGCCAGGTCGCGCGGGAGTTGGGAGGGCCTGGCGTGCTCGCGCGGCCGGTCGCGGTCCGGCCGGGCCGATCCCCCGCCGGCCAGGATCGCCCGGTAGGTCTGCCGCAGCACGGGGCTGGGGTCGAGGCCGAGCTCCCGGGCGATGTACTGCCGGTGCTGCTCGAAGCAGGCGAGCGCCTGCCGCCGCCCGCCGACCTGGTCGAGCGCCGTCATGTGCAGCACGATCAGCCGCTCGCGGAACGGATGCCGGGCGGTCAACTCGGCCAGCCGGTCCAGCAGTCCGAGCGCCCGGCCGGCCTCCACCTCCAGCTCGGCCCAGTCCTCGTACACCGCGAGGAAGCGGTCGGAGAGGCGCTCCGACTCGCGGGCCGCGAACGGGCTGCCGAGCAGGTCGACCAGGGGCCGGTCCTGCCAGAGCCGTACCGCCTCGCCGAACAGCGCCGACGCGCCGGCCGGGTGGCCCGCCCGCTGCGCCTGCCGCCCGGCCGCCGCGAGTTCGTCGAACCGCAGCAGGTCCGACTCCTCGGAGGTCACCGTCAGGGTGTAGCCGTACGGCACGTGGCCGATCCGGTCCCGCAGGACCTTGCGCAGGGCGGAGACGTACACCTGGAGGTTCTTGCGCGCCGTCCGGGGCTGGTCGCCGTCCCAGAGCGCGTCGATGAGCTGGTCGACCGACAGCACGGTGTTCGCCCGGCACAGCAGCGCGGCCAGGAGTAATCGCTGTTTGTACGGGCCGAGTTCGAGCAGGTCGTCGCCGGACCGGACCTGTAGCGGCCCGAGCATCGTGAAACGCAGCGTTCTTTCCGCACCGGTGTTCCCGGTCATATGGCCCCTCCCCCAGAGCGCGCCACGCGATGGGCACAGGTCGGGCCGGCCCGATCGGGGCCGGTCGCCTTCGTCTGTACTCCGACGGGTAGCTTCGCCGAGAAGAGGATGTCTGGCAAGGACGTGGTGAGCGATTGGTGAACAGCGGTGCCCGGGGGTCGAGAGGGACAGGACAAGCTGCCAGGAAGCCACGCACATACCGGAGTTCAACCGCCCGCTCCTAGCGTCGCACTGTGACGTCGGCCGACGTCCGAGCGCGAGCGAGAGGAGTTCCGATGTCCGACGAGGTGCAGGCACACAGCGTGGGCGGCGACGACGAGGACCTGGCGGGCTGCGGGATCCAGTTCAACGCCAGTGCCGTGGACGACGAGGTCCAGGCCCACAGCGTGGGCGAGGACGACGAGGACCTGGCGGGCTGCGGGATCCAGTTCAACGCCAGCGCCGCGGACGGCCCCGCCGGCGTCTAGCCCGACGCTTCGTCATCGGCCGACTCGCCGCCGGGCCGGACCACCCCGGCGGGACGAGGCCGGGCCGGTCTGTGCGGGTGCAACCGCGCAGGCCGGCCGTCGCCTTCCCGCCTGGCACCCGACCACCCTGTGAGGCCTCCGTGGACAGTCTGCTCCGGCTCGTGGACGACCTGCCGACGCTCGAAACCGCCTGGGAGCGCGAGCCGTTCGTCAGCACCGGGCTGGGCGACCTCGGTGACGTGTTCTCCCTGGAGGCCGCCGAGCGGCTGATCCACAGCAGCCTGCCGATGAGCGCGGTACGGCTCTTCCGTGACGGCAAGCTGGTCCCACCGGAGCTCGTCCTGCGCAACCGGGGGAGCAACCCGCGGAGCCGCGAGAAGCTCGCCGACGGCACCAAGGTCGCCGAGCAGGTGGCCGGCGGCGCGACCCTGACCCTGGAGGAGCTCCAGAACCACAGCCCGGAGGTGGCGCGCTTCGCCGCCGAGGTGGCCCGCGAGACCGGCTACGAGGCCGACTGCACCGCCTTCCTGACGCCGCCTCGGGCCCGGGGCGCGGCGCCGCACTTCGACCTGGTGGGCATCTTCCTGCGGCAGCTCCACGGCTCCAAGCGCTGGCGGGTGAGCGCCCCCGTGCGGCGGCTGCCGAGCCGGGCCCGCCCGGTGGCCCCGTCCGAGGTCGGCGAACCGGTGCTCGACGTCGTCCTCAAGGAGGGCGAGTGCCTCTACCTGCCGCGCGGCTTCGTGCACGTCGGCGACACCACGGACGAGCCGTCGCTGCACCTGTCGATCGGCCTGCGCGGCGTCACCTGGGAGCGGGTCCTGCGCAGCCTGCTGGCCGGGGCGGGGGAGCGGTTCGAGCCGCTGCGCGAGGTGCTGCCGCCGGCCTTCTCGGACCTCGACCGGGAGGCCCTGTACCGCGAGCGCGTCGAGCTGCTGGCGAAGCACCTGGCGGACGCCGACTGGTCCCGGATCTCGCTGGACGGCCTGCGGGCCGAGCAGCCCCCGGCCGCGCCCGCCCCGGGCAGTCTGGCGGCCTCGCTGCGCCGGCCCGCCGCCGCGGAGCCGGCGCCCGAGGCCGCCGAGCCCCCGCCGGCCGCCTGACCGGCGCCCGCACCGCCCGCCGGTCTCGGCCCGCCACCGCGGAGCCGGCGCCCGCACCGCCCGCCGGCCGGTCAGCCGAACGGGGTGCGGTGCAGCGAGATCAGCAGGCGCCAGCTGTGCGCGGCGAGTTCGTCGGCGGTGGCGGGCACCAGGGCGTGCAGCCAGTCCGCGAGCAGCGCCGTGAAGGTCGCGGCGACGGCGGTGGCGACCAGCTCGGCGTACGGCGCGCCGGCCAGCTCCCGCTCGGTGCGGCTGCGTTCCCGGAGTTCGCGGTGGAGCAGCTCGCCCAGCGGTCCGGCACCGCCGGGCAGCAGCAGCGCGCGGTAGACCGCCGCGTGCCGCTCGACCTCCGTGAGGAACGCGCCGAGGGCGGGCGGCGGTGCGGCCGGGTCCGGGATGCCGCGCCAGGCGTGCAGGGCGTCCACGGCGTCCCGGACGACCTCCGCGCAGGCGTCCACCGCGAGCGCCCGCAGGTCCTCGAAGTGGAGGTAGAAGGTCGCCCGGCCGATGCCCGCGCGCCGGACCACGGCGGCCACGCCGACCTCGGTCAGCGGGCGCTCGGCGCACTCGGCGAGCAGGGCCTCGCGCAGCCGGGCGCGGGTGCGGTCGGCCCGTGCGTCGGTCATCCGGCGACCAGCACCGCGGTCAGCGCGAGCGCGCCGGGCAGGGCCTGGGCGAACAGGATCCGGCGGTTGGCGGTCGCCGCCCCGTACAGGCCCGCGACCACCACGCAGGACAGGAAGAAGACCTGGACGCGGAAGCCGGTCGGGTCCGCCGCGATCAGGCCCCAGACCAGGCCGGCGGCCAGGAAGCCGTTGTAGAGGCCCTGGTTGGCGGCCAGCGGCGCGGTGGCCCGGGCCATCTCCGGGTCGAAGCCGGAGAGCTTCCGCCCGGGAGCCCGCTCCCAGAGGAACATCTCCAGCACCAGGATGTATCCGTGCAGTGCGGCCACCAGGCCCACCAGTGTGCTCGCGACGACGCCCATGACGGGGCCCCTTTCTGGACTATTGTCCAGCAATCATAGACACATGTCCAGGAATTCGCCGCAGGCCTTCCCTTCATAAGGTGAAGTCACAAAGCCCACAAGGAAGTTCCACCGCTTCGTCTCTTGACCGCCGTCCGACGGGGCGGGACAGTGTGTCGACGCTTGAGAGCGCTCTCACGCAGTTCCGCCGCCTTGCCACCGCCGAGGGAAAGGCATCCCCCATGACGGCCACCCCACCCCTGCCCGGCCCCGCCCGCGGAGCCGCGCCCCGCCATCGAGCACCCCGCCGCCGCGGCGCCGTCGCGGTCCTCACCGTGCTCGCCCTGCTGCTCGCCGGTCTGTGGACGGCGGCCGGCGCGCGGGCGGCCACCGACTACACCCAGTCGGCGGTCACGGTCGCCCCCGGCTCGGTCCTCTTCGCCTTCACCCCGGCCACACCCGCTGCCCTGGTCGACGTCCACTACCGGCCCGCCGCCGACGGCCAGCAGAACGTCCGGATGACGGCGGGCGCGAGCCGGTGGGAGACGACCGCCACCGGCCTGGCGGCCGGGACCGTCCTGGAGTACTGGTTCACCTACGAGAAGGCCGGACCGCTCTACGACACCCCGCACTTCACGGTGACCGTCGGCGCCGGCGGCTCGACCGGCGGCGGGGGGACGGGCAGCTTCCCGCTCACCTTCGTGAACAACACCCGGGGAGCCTTCAGTGACGCCCAGGTCTACGTGACCGTGCTCGGCATGGTCACCCCCGGCCAGTGGTCCTACCTGCGGCCCGACGGCACGACGGCGCACATCGACCACCGCGCCGCGCAGGCCCCGGGGCACCTGACCAAGAACGGCGTCGACTACCCGAACATGTCCTTCACGCTCGACCGGGCCGCAACCGTCCCCTCCCCGGCCGCCATCCGCGGCGGCCGCGTCTACATCTCGCTCGGCTCGCCGCTGTACATCCCCGTCTCGCCCGACGACCAGGGCTGGGGCGGGCCGGACCCGCGCAACCCCGCCGACCCGAACAACGACGTCTACTACGACTGGTACGAGTACACCTACGTCCACGGCGAGGTCCCGTTCGGCGGCAACACCACCCAGGTGGACGGGTTCGGCTTCCCGATGACCGCCCGGCTGCGGCAGACCGCCAGCGGCTACGACTCCACCGAGGGCATCACCCGCACGCGCGCCGAGGTGATGGCCGGCTACGCGGCGGCCGTCGGGCCCGCCTTCCGCGCGCTGCAGGGCACCTACCGCATCACCGCCCCGCGGTCGTCCGCCCAGTTCCAGGCGGGCGGCGCGCAGCAGGGCTACCTCCAGCCGGCCATCGACCGGTTCTGGTCGGCCTTCAGCGCACGGCAGTTCACCCTCACCCGGCTCGGCGAGACGTTCACCGGGCGGGTCACCGGCGACACCCTGACCTTCACCAAGAACGGGGCCGGACCGTTCCACCTGGCCAAGCCCGCCTCGCCGGACGTGATGGCCTGCGCGGGCCCGCTCGCCGCGGGCGACGACACCGAGAAGCAGCTCGGCGCGGAGCTGTGCGCGGCCTTCCAGCGAGGCGTGGCGCTCACCCCGGACGACTGGTACCGGCCCGCGGCCTACTACCGCGGCGCCGACGCCGCGAACGACTACGCGGGGTACCTGCACGGCATCAGCCTCGGCGGCCGCTCCTACGCCTTCCCCTACGACGACATCAACGACCAGTCGTCCGTCCAGATCCTCGGCAACGCGGCTCCGCCCACCGGGCTGACCCTCGGTATCGGCTGGTAGTCCGGGGCGGCGGGCGGGGCCGCGCGGCCCCGCCCCGGCGCTCCCACCGCACCGTCACCCCCACGACCGTCCCCCCACGGAGGTGCACCACCGTGTCCGGAACGAACACCCCACCCGCGACCACCGCCACCCGCAGACGGCGCCCGCGCCGCGCACTGGCCACCGTGCTGACCGCCGCCGGCGCGGCCACCGCGCTCTGCGCGGCGCTGCTCGGCACCGCCACGGCCGCCGTCCCGCCCGCGCCCGCCGGCTGGACCACCGTCTGGAGCGACGACTTCGGCGGCGCCGCCGACACCCTGCCGGCGGCCGCCGACTGGATCGTCGACACCGGCACGAGCTACCCCGGCGGCGCCGCCAACTGGGGCACCGGCGAGGTCCAGAGCTACACCGCGAACACCGCCAACCTCCGCCAGGACGGCACCGGGAACCTGCGCATCACCCCGATCCGGGACGCCGTCGGCAACTGGACCTCCGGCCGGATCGAGACCAGGCGCAGCGACTTCGAACCGCCCGCCGGCGGGAAGCTGCGGATCGAGTCCCGGATCCAGATGCCGAACGTGACCGGCCCGGCCGCCGACGGCTACTGGCCGGCCTTCTGGACGCTGGGCGCGCCGTACCGCGGCAACTACTGGAACTGGCCGACCATCGGCGAGTTCGACCTGATGGAGAACGTCAACGGCGTCAACCAGGTCTGGGGGACCCTGCACTGCGGCGGCAACCCGGGCGGCCCGTGCAACGAGACCACCGGCCTCGGCGCCGTGCACGCCTGCCCGGGCTCGGCCTGCCAGGGCAACTTCCACACCTACGCGCTGGAGTGGGACCGCAGCGTCAGCCCGCAGCAGCTGCGCTGGTACGTCGACGGCGTGCAGTTCCACTCCGTCACCTCGGCCCAGATGGACGCCGCCACCTGGGACGCGGCCACCGCGCACGGGCACTTCATCCTGCTGAACGTCGCGATGGGCGGGGCCTTCCCCGACCCGGTGGCGGGTCACCGGACGCCCACCGCCGCGACCGCCTCCGGGGTGCCGATGCTGGTCGACTACGTCGCGGTCTACCGCTCGGGCGGCGGTACCACGCCGCCGACCACGCCCCCGCCGACCACCGCGCCGCCGACCACCACACCGTCGACCACGCCGCCCCCCGGCGGCACCGGGAGCGCGTACGGCACCATCCAGGCCGAGGCCTACGGCGGGCAGTCGGGGACGGCCCGGGAGGCCACCACCGACAGCGGCGGCGGCCAGAACCTCGCCGCGCTCGCCAACGGCGACTGGGCGCTGTACCCGGGCGTCGACTTCGGGACGGCCCAGGCCCGGCAGTTCAAGGCGCGGGTGGCCTCGGGTGCGGCGGGCGGCGTCAGCGGACTGGTCGAGGTCCGCCTCGACAGCCGGACCGCCGCGCCGATCGGCTCCTTCGCCGTGGCCAACACGGGTGGCTGGCAGAGCTGGACGACCGTCCCGGCGAACATCGCCGCGACCACCGGCAGGCACGACGTCTACCTGACCTTCACCAGCGGGCAGCCGGCCGACTTCGTCAACGTCAACTGGTTCACGTTCAGCACCACCTGACCGGGGTACCGGGCGGTGGCGGACGGCAGTCGCCCGCCACCGCTCCGGCGTGCCCGCCCGGGTCTTCTGGGAGCGCTCTCAGCGACGGGCGGCCGACCCGCTAGGCTCTGGGGACGAAGCGTTCACGCGCGAGAGGAGCCCACGGTGCCGGAGCAGTCGCCGCGTCCGACGCTGGAGTCGGTCGCCGAACGGGCCGGGGTCTCCCGGGCCACGGCGTCGCGGGTGGTGAACGGCGGGGAGGGCGTCCGCGAGGCCCTGCGGGAGAAGGTCCGACGGGCCGTCGACGAACTCGGCTACGTCCCGAACCCGGCCGCCCGGACGCTGGTCACCCGGCACAACCGGGCGGTCGCCGTGGTGGTGGCCGAGCCCGGCAGCCGGCTCTTCTCCGACCCGTTCTTCGCCCAGCAGCTGCGCGGCATCGGCCGCGAGCTGTCGGCCGCCGACCACCAGATGGTCCTGATGATGGTCGAGGACCAGCACGACTACGAGCGGGTCGGCCGCTACCTGGCCGGCGGGCACGTGGACGGCGCGCTGCTGTTCTCGCTGCACCAGCCGGACCCGCTGCCCGACATGGCGCGCAAGGTCGGGCTGCCCTTCGTGGTGGGCGGGCGGCCGGGCTGGCCGGGCGCCGAGTCCGACCACGACCTGGTCTACGTGGACAGCGACAACCGGGGCGGCGCCCGACTGGCGGTGGGCCACCTGCGGGCCCTCGGGCGCACGGCCATCGCCACCGTCACCGGCCCGCTCGACCAGACCTCCTCCATGGACCGGCTGGACGGCTACCGGGACGTGCTGCCCGACGGGGACCCGGCGCTGATCGCCGAGGGGGACTTCACCCCCGACGGCGGCGGCCGGGCGATGGCCGAACTGCTGGCCCGCCGGCCCCACCTGGACGCGGTGTTCGCGGCCTCCGACGCGATGGCCTCGGGTGCGCTGCGGGTGCTGCGCGAGGCCGGACGCCGGGTGCCGGAGGACGTCGCCGTGGTGGGCTTCGACGACGTCGAGTCGATCGCGGCCTGGACGGAGCCGCCGCTGACGACGGTGCGCCAGGACATCGAGGAGATGGGCCGCTTGATGGCCGGGCTGCTGCTGCGCCGGCTCGCGGGTGCCGGTGCCGGTGCCGGTGCCGGTGCGCGGCCCGGGGCGGCCGGGGGAGCGGCGGGCGGCCTCCCGTCGGGTCTGCGCCCCGGGGGCCCCACCTCCGTGATCACCCCCACCCGGCTGGTCCTGCGCGCCTCGGCCTGACCGGTCTCGGCCTGACGGGCTGGACCTGACCGGCGGGCACCTGACCGGCCGGGGCTCGGGCGGTCGGGCGCTTCGCCGTCCCGCCGGAGTAGCCCTTGCCGCCCCCGCGTTCAAGGCCTGAACGCCGGTCGACGGTATCCCGGAGATTACGTTCGGGTTTCGGCCTCTTGACCACCGCGCCGCCGCACGGCACTCTCCTCTCAACGCACTGAGAGCGCTCTCAAGAGCGCTCTCAGATCCTGTTCGACGCACCGCCCAGCGCCTCTCGTCCGCGCATCCCCACACCCCCCGCTCGCCCCGCGCCGCCCGAACCGCACCCCACCCGCCCCGCCAGGGAGTCCTCATGCGCCGCTCCGCCGCCGTGCTCGGCAGCACCGCCCTCGCCGCCACCCTCCTGCTCACCGCCTGCGGCAGCTCCGCCGGATCGGCCGACGCCGCCGCCGGCAAGGTGACCATCACCGTCGACCTTTTCGGCACCTTCGGCTTCAAGGAGAGCGGCCTCTACGAGGAGTACATGAAGCTGCACCCCGCCGTCACGGTCAAGCAGACCGACACCCAGGACGAGGGCCAGTACTGGCAGGCCCTGCAGACCAAGCTCGCGGGCGGCGGCGGCCTGGCCGACATCCAGGGGCTGGAGGTCGGCCGGGTGGCGAGCGTGCTGCAGAAGCAGGCCGACAAGTTCACCGACCTGAAGACCCTCGGGCTCGGCTCGGTCAACGACGAACTGGTGCCCTGGAAGGGCGCCGCGGTGAAGACCGCCGACGGCCGGGTCCTCGGGGCCGGTACCGACATCGGCCCGGAGGCGATCTGCTACCGCACCGACCTGTTCAAGGCGGCCGGCCTGCCCACCGACCGCACCGAGCTGGCCCAGCGCTGGTCGACCTGGCAGGGCTACCTGGACCTCGGCAAGCAGTACGTGGCCACGGCCGGCGCCGGCAACACCTGGACGGACAGTGCGGCCGGGCTCTTCACCGCCGAGGTCGGCCAGCAGAAGGTGCGCTACGCCGACGAGAGCGGCAAGCCGGTCTTCGAGAGCAGCCAGGCCGTGCGGACCGCCTGGGCCGACGCCGGCCGGCTGGTCGCGGACGGGCTGAGCGCGAAGCTCCCGCAGTGGACCCCGGAGTGGAACAAGGCCTTCAGCACCGGGAAGTTCGCCACCCTGAGCTGCCCCGCCTGGATGCTCGGCTACATCAAGGGCCAGGCGGGCGAGGCCGGTTCGGGCAGCTGGGACGTCGCCCCCGGCCCCGGCCGGACGGGCAACTGGGGCGGCTCCTACCTCACCGTGCCCAGGACGGCCAAGCACCCCAAGGAGGCCGCCGCGCTGATCGCCTGGCTGACCGCCAAGGAGCAGCAGACCACCCTCTTCACGAAGCAGGGCTCCTTCCCGTCGTCCACCGGCGCGCAGGCCGCCATCAAGGACGTGACCGACCCGTACTTCAACAACGCGCCGATCGGCCGGATCTTCAGCGAGTCGGCGGCCGCCATGCCGGCCCAGGTGCTCGGCGTGGACGACGGCGTGATCGGCAAGGCCTTCACCGACGCCCTGGGCGAGGTCGAGCGGACCGGCACCGCCCCGGACGCGGCCTGGAAGCACGCGATGGACAACATCGCCAAGGCCAACGGAAACTGACGCGGCATCGGCAGATCACCCACGATGGCCATCACCTCCGCCGCCCGCCTGCCCGCGGCCGACCCGGCGAAGCCCCGGGCCCGCCGGGCCGGCCGGCTCGCGCCCTACGGCTTCCTCGCCCCGTTCTTCGTCCTGTTCGCCGCCTTCGGGCTCTTCCCGCTGCTCTACACCGCCTATGTCTCGCTCCACCGGGTCGAGTTGCAGACCACCGACCGGATGGACTGGGTCGGCGCGCAGAACTACACCCGCCTGCTGGCGGACCCGTTCTTCTGGAACGCGCTGCGCAACACCTTCACCATCGGGGTGCTCTCCACCGTGCCCCAGCTGCTGATGGCGCTGGGCCTGGCCCACCTGCTCAACTACCGGCTGCGCGGCCGGTCCTTCTACCGGGTCGCGATGCTGATGCCGTACGCGACCTCGGTGGCGGCCGCCACGCTGGTCTTCGCCCAGCTCTTCGGGCGGGACTACGGCCTGATCAACTGGGTGCTGGGCCAGGCCGGCCTGAGCCCGGTGGACTGGCAGGCGGGCACCTGGGCCTCGCAGTTCGGCGTCTCCGCGATCGTCACCTGGCGGTGGACGGGGTACAACGCGCTGATCTACCTGGCCGGCATGCAGGCGATCCCCGGCGAGCTCTACGAGTCGGCGGCGGTCGACGGGGCCTCCCGGTGGCAGCAGTTCCGCCACGTCACCGTCCCCGGCCTGCGCCCCACCATCGTCTTCACCGTGGTCGTGTCGACCATCGGCGCCACCCAGCTGTTCGGCGAACCGCTGCTCTACGAGGGGAACGCCGGCGGCGGGATCTCCCACCAGTACCAGACCCTCGGCCTCTACCTCTACGAGCAGGGCTGGAGCTTCTTCCACCTCGGGCGCGCGGCCGCGGTGGCCTGGGTGATGTTCCTGCTGATCGTCGTCCTCGCCCTGCTGAACGCGGCGATCGCCGCCCGGCGCAACCGTACGGACCGGTGACCCGCATGCGACCGAACCCGCGCTCCCCGCTGCACGGCGGCCCGCTCGTCCACGTGGTGCTGATCACCGCCACCCTGGTGTTCGCCTTCCCCTTCTTCTGGACGCTGGTGGCCGCCAGCCGCTCCAACGCCGAACTCAGCTCGGCCTCACCGGCGCTGACCCCCGGACCGAACCTGCTGCACAACATCGGCGCGGCGCTGGAGCAGGCGGCGATCGGCGACGCGCTGCTGAACTCGCTGATCGTCGCGGCCACCGTCACGGCCGGGGTGGTGCTCTCCTCGACGCTGGCCGGCTTCGCCTTCGCCAAACTGCGCTTCCGCGGCCGCGGCCTGCTGCTGGCGGTCACCGTCGCCACCATGATGATCCCGCCGCAGCTCGGCGTGATCCCGCTGTTCATGGTGATCGTCCGGCTCGACCTGCAGAACACCCTGCCGTCGGTGATTCTGCCCTCGCTGGTCTCGGCCTTCGGGGTGTTCTTCATGCGGCAGTACCTGGTCCAGGCGCTGCCGGACGAACTGGTCGAGGCCGGCCGCGTCGACGGCGCCTCGCTGCTGCGGATCTTCCGTTCGATCGTGCTCCCGGCCGCCCGCCCGGGCATGGCGGTGCTGGGCATGCTGACCTTCATGGCCACCTGGAACGACTTCTTCTGGCCGGTCGTCGCCCTCAGCTCGCAGAACCCTACCGTGCAGGTCGCGTTGAAGTCCCTGGGGCAGGGGTACGTTCCCGACCAGTCGATCGTCATGGCCGGCACCCTGATCGGCACGCTCCCCGTCCTGCTGGTCTTCGGCGTCCTCGGCCGGCAGATCGTCGGCGGCATCATGCAGGGCGCCGTCAAGGGCTGACCCCGACCCACACCACCGGAAGGTGACATGACCGACCACGACCGACCCCTCGTGTTCCCCGCCGACTTCCTCTGGGGCGCGGCCACCGCCGCCTACCAGATCGAGGGCGCCGCCGGGGAGGACGGCCGCACCCCGTCCATCTGGGACACCTTCAGCCGGACGCCGGGCAAGGTCCGCAACGGCGACACCGGTGACATCGCGACCGACCACTACCACCGGTTCCGCGAGGACATCGCGCTGATGGCCGAACTCGGCCTGCCCGCCTACCGCTTCTCGATCGCCTGGCCGCGCGTCCAGCCCGGCGGCAGCGGCCCGGTCAACAAGGCCGGGCTCGACTTCTACGACCGGCTGGTCGACGGGCTGCTGGAGCACGGCATCACCCCGGTGGCCACGCTCTACCACTGGGACCTGCCGCAGGAGCTGGAGACCCCGGCCGGTGGCGGCCCCGCCGCGGGCGGCGGCTGGACCGACCGGTCGACCGCCCGGCGCTTCGCCGAGTACGCGGCCCTGGCCGCCGCCCGGCTGGGCGACCGCGTCGACTCCTGGACCACCCTGAACGAGCCGTGGTGCAGCGCCTTCCTCGGCTACGGCAGCGGCGTCCACGCCCCCGGCCGCACCGACCCGGCCGCCGCCCTCACCGCCCACCACCACCTGCTGCTCGCCCACGGCCTCGCCGTCGGCGCGCTGCGCGCCGAACTCCCGGCCACGGCCCGGGTCTCGCTCACCCTCAACCTGGCGGCCGTGCGCCCGCACCGCGACGACCCGGCCGACCGCGAGGCCGCCCGGCGGATCGACGGGCTGGCCAACCGGATCTTCCTCGACCCGGTGTTCCACGGCCGCTACCCGGCCGACGTGCTCGCCGACACCGCCGGCGTCACCGACTGGTCCTTCGTCCGCGACGGCGACCTCGCCGAGATCTCCCGCCCCCTCGACGCGCTCGGCATCAACTACTACACCCCGACGGTGGTCGCCGCCGACGACCCGGCCGACCCGGCCCCGCGCCAGGACGGCCACGGCGGCGAGCGCTCCCCCTGGCCCGCCGACCACGGCATCCGCTTCCTGCCGGCCGAGGGGGAGCGCACCGCGATGGGGTGGCCGGTCGACGCCGAGGGCCTGTACGAGCTGCTCACCCGGCTCCGCGACGAGCTGCCCGGCCTGCCCCTGCTGATCACCGAGAACGGCGCCGCCTACGACGACTACGGCGACCCCTCGGGCGCGGTCCGCGACCCCGAGCGGATCGCCTACCTGCGGTCCCACCTGGCCGCAGTCCACCGCGCGATCGCCGCCGGCGCGCCCGTGCGCGGCTACTTCCTCTGGTCCCTGCTGGACAACTTCGAGTGGGCGTACGGCTACGGCAAGCGGTTCGGCATCGTCCACGTGGACTTCCCCTCCCAGCGCCGCACGCCCAAGGACAGCGCCCGCTGGTACGCGGAGGTGGTCCGCACCGGCGAGCTCCGCGCGGCCGACCCGCCGGCCTGAGCCCCGCCTGCCGTCCTGAGCCCGCCGCCGTGACCCCGCGCCGGTGACCCGGCCGCCGTGACCCCGGCGCCGGCGCGCCGGGAATGCGGTCCCGGACGGTGGTGGTTGCCGCTGAGGTGACTACCGCCGCGCCTGCGATCCGCCTCTCGGTGCTCGACCGTTCCCGGACGAGACGGGGGGAGGAGCCCGCGCGGGCGCTGCGGGACACGGTGGCGTTCGCCCGGTACGCCGAGCGGCTCGGCTACCACCGGTTCTGGGTGTCGGAGCACCACGGCGTCCCCGGCGTGGCCGGGTCGGCTCCCACCGTGCTCGCCGCGGCGGTGGCCTCGGCCACCGACCGGATCCGGGTCGGCACGGGCGGCGTGATGCTCCCCAACCACCAGCCGCTGGTCGTGGCCGAGCAGTTCGGGGTGCTCGCCGCGCTCTTCCCCGGCCGGATCGACATGGGGCTGGGCCGCTCGGTGGCCTTCACCGACGGCGTCCGGCGGGCACTCGGCCGGGACAAGGACGCCGCGGACCGCTTCGGCGAGCAACTGGCCGAGCTGCTCGGCTACTTCGACGGGTCGGGGCGCACCCACCGGGACGTCCACGCCCGCCCCGCCGAGGGCCTGGACGTCCCGGCCTTCGTCCTGGCCACCGGCGCGGGCGCGGACATCGCCGCCGAGGCCGGGCTGCCGCTGGTCATCGGGGCCGTCCGCGGCGAGGACCGGATGCTGGCCGCGATCGACCGCTACCGCGCCCGGTTCCGCCCCTCCGCACAGGCGGCCCGGCCGTACGTGGTGGTCTCCGGCACGGTGGCGGTCGCCGGAACGGCCGCAGAGGCCGAGCGGCTGCTGGTCGCCGAGGCCTGGGCGAGCGCCCACGCCCGGACCCACGGCGAGTTCCCGCCGCTGGCCCCCGCCGAGGAGGTGCTCGGCCGGGAGATGGGCCCGCGCGAGCGCGCGGCCTACCAGCAGTCGCTGCGCGGCCACATCGCCGGGACCCCGCCGCAGGCCGCCGCCGAGCTCGCCGCGCTGGTGGCCCGCACCGGGGCCGACGAGTTCCTCGTCACCACCAGCACGTACGACCGCGCGGCGCTGTTCGACTCCTACCGCCTGCTCGCCGAGGCGGTCCGCCCGCGCTGACCGGCGCTCCGCCGGGGAGGCGGCCTCACCCCGCCCCGGGTCAGTGCTGGACGGTGACGGCCTCGACCCGGCCGAAGTCGGCGGCGGCCAGGTCCTCGTCGCGGATGACGTAGTAGAGCGGGCACCCGGTGAACTCCGGGCGGCCCGCCGCGAGCAGGATGCGCTCCGGACCGCGGCCGCGCGGCGGCACCACGTACTGGTCCGTCTCCGGATCGGGGCCGAGCAGCACCATCCAGGCACCGTGCCGCGGCGCGACGTCCAGGGCGGCGGACGGCAGCGCGGACAGCCGGTCCACCGCCTCCTCCGGGAGGTCGACCGGGGGATCGTCGTGGAACCGCACGGCCTGCGCCAGCATGGCCTTGCCGGCGGCGTACAGCGGCGCGGGCGGCCCGGTGAACTCCCACGGCGGGGCGCCCCAGCCGGCCTCGGGATCGGCGAACGCCGGATCGGAGGCCACGTCGTAGGGCGCGGTGCCGTCGGCGGTGGCGTCCGGGAAGTGCAGCACGGTGACGGCGTCCCGGCCGCCGAAGCCGTCGTGGCCGGGGAAGAAGAAGTAGAGCAGGCCGCGGGGCGGCAGCAGGTGGTTGGCGTCCGCCGGGGCGACCTCCGCCAGGTCGATCTGGGCGACGAAGCAGTCCGGCAGCGCGTCCGGCCCCGGCTCCGCCCCCGGCCAGACGAAGCCGGGCGGCACGGCCGGTACGCCGCCGCACCGGGAGAACGGCTCCGGCCCCCGGTGGCCGGCGGGGCGCGGGCCCAGGGCGATGCCGTGCTCGGCCAGCCCCATCAGCTCACCCTCCCAGGAGCCGAGGCCGGCGTCGCCGATCAGCCGTCGAAGCGTCCGGCCGTCGTCGGCGGTCACAGGATTGGGGCGCGTCATGGCGCCACTCTAGAAGCAGCCGCCGACACCCGGGATCGGGGCCCGCCCCCGACCCCGGGGGCCGGGTCGGCCCAGGCCGGCGGGGTGGCCGACAATGGCAGCGTGAACGACATGGACTACCAGCTGCTCCTCCAGGAGGCGATGGAGGCGGCCCGGCGGGCTCCCGCCCGGGGGCGGGTCGCCGACTACATCCCGGCCCTCGCCCAGGCCGACCCGACGGCCTTCGGGATGGCCATCGCCACCGTGGACGGCGCGGTGTTCGGCGCCGGGGACTGGGAGCACCCGTTCTCGATCCAGTCGGTGTCGAAGCTGTTCACCCTGGCCCTGGCCCTGGCGGACGGCGGCGACGAGCTGTGGCGCGGGGTCGGCCGCGAGCCGTCCGGCAACCCGTTCAACTCGTTGGTCCAGCTGGAGTCCGAGAACGGCATCCCGCGCAACCCCTTCATCAACGCCGGCGCGCTGGTCGTCACCGACCGGCTGCTGAAGCTGACCGGCGACGCCGTCGGCGCGGTCCGGGACTTCCTGCGCGCGGAGTCCGGCAACCCGGCCGTCGCGGTGGACGACTCGGTGGCGTCCTCCGAGGCCCAGCACGGCCACCGCAACGCCGCGATGGCGCACTTCATGGCGAGCTACGGCAATCTGCGCAACCCGGTCGACAGCGTGCTCGCGCACTACTACGCGCACTGCGCGATCGAGGCGAGCTGCCGGGACCTCGCGCTGGCCGGGCTCTTCCTCGCCCGGCACGGGACCCGCGCCGACGGCTCGCGGCTGCTGTCGCGCAGCGAGGCCAAGCGGATCAACGCGGTGCTGCTCACCTGCGGCACCTACGACGCTGCAGGGGAGTTCGCCTACCGGGTGGGGCTGCCGGGCAAGAGCGGGGTCGGCGGCGGCGTGCTGGCGGTGCTGCCGGGCCGGGGCACGGTCTGCGTCTGGGGCCCGGGCCTGGACGCGGCCGGGAACTCGGTGCTGGGGGTCGCGGCCCTGGACGCGCTGACGACGGCCACGGGCTGGTCCGTCTTCTGACGCCGGGCACGCCGGGCACGCCGGGCGCGCCGGCTCCGGTCGCACCGCCGGCTCCCGCCGCGTCGCCGGATCCGTGCGCGTCGGCGGATCCGTTCGCGCCGGTGGCCGGAGTGAACGATCGGCCCCCGGGAGCGCCCGGTCCTGTGGTACTGATCGACGGGTACCGGTCACTGGGGGAGCGGCCGCCCGCTCGCCCGCCCAGCAGGGAGGAAGCCCCAGCATGGCGCCGCGCACCACCTCGCCCTCCCCGCCGCCCGCCCACGGCGCGCCTGACGGCCCGCCAGCGAACGCGCCGACCGGCCCCGGCGGTTCGTCGCCGCGGCCGTGGGACGAGGTGGTCGCCCTGGCGAGCGACCTGATCAGGTTCGACACCACCAACACCGCGGACGCGGGCGGGGTGGGCACCGAACGCCCGGCGGCCGAGTACGTGGCGGCCAAGCTGGCCGAGGTCGGCTACGACGTCACCTACGTCGAGGCCGGCGCCCCGGGCCGGGGCAACGTCGTCGTCCGGCTGCCCGGGGCGGACCGGGAGCGCGGCGCCCTGCTGATCCACGGCCACCTGGACGTCGTCCCGGCGGACCCGGCCGAATGGCGCGTGCACCCGTTCTCGGGGGAGGTCGCCGACGGCTACCTGTGGGGCCGGGGCGCGGTCGACATGAAGGGCATGGTGGCCATGATGCTGGCCGTGGCCCGCGGTCACCGGCGCGACGGCGTCCTGCCGCCGCGCGACCTGGTCTTCGCCTTCGTCTCCGACGAGGAGGCGGGCGGCTTCCAGGGCGCCCGGTGGCTGGTCGACCACCGGCCGGACCTCTTCGAGGGCGTGACCGAGGCGGTCGGCGAGGTCGGCGGATTCTCCGTCAGCTTCGGTGACGCCACGCGGGCCTACCTGATCGGGACGGCGGAGAAGGGGGCGGTCTGGCTGCGCCTCAAGGCGCGGGGCACGGCCGGCCACGCCTCGCTGCTGCACGACGACAACCCGATCGCCAGGCTCGCCGCCGCCGTCACCCGGCTGGAGTCGCACCGGTTCCCCGTCGTCCTCACCCCCGCGGTGCGCGAACTGCTCGAAGGGGCCGCGGAGATCACCGGGGTGCCGTTCGACGAGAGCGACCCCGAGGCGGCGCTGGCCCGGTTCGGGCACGCGGCCCGGCTGATCGGGGCCAGCCTGCGCGACACCGCCAACACCACCCGCTTCGATGCCGGCCACAAGGCCAACGTGGTGCCCTCCACCGCCCGCGCGGAGATCGACGCGCGGGTGATCCCGGGCCGGGAGGAGGCCTTCCGGGCCGAGGTCGCCGCGCTCCTGGGGCCCGGCATCGAGCAGGAGTGGAACAGCCTGCCGGCCGTCGAGACGGCCTTCGAGGGCCGGCTGGTCGACGCCATGGCGCTGTCGCTGGCGGCCGAGGACCCGGGCTCCCGGGTGCTGCCCTACATGCTGTCCGCCGCCACCGACGCCAAGTCGTTCCAGCGCCTGGGCATCCGCACCTTCGGCTTCGCCCCGCTCCGGCTGCCCCCGGGACTGGACTTCGCCGCCCTGTTCCACGGGGTCGACGAACGGGTCCCGGTGGAGGCCCTGGAGTTCGGCACGCGCGTCCTGGACCGCTTCCTGCGCCACTGCTGACGCCGGGCGCCCGGGCGGTCCCTCAGGCCGGCGGCGCGGCGGCGAGCCGCTCGGTCAGCGCCGTCAGGGCCGGTCCGAGCGGGAGGTCGACCAGGACGTCGGCGCGGTCGTCGCCGCGCGTCGGGCCCTGGTTCACGATCGCGACGGGCTTCCCGGCCCGGGCGGCGTGCCGTACGAAGCGCAGCCCGGACATGACCGCCAGCGACGAGCCGAGGACGAGCAGCCCGCGCGCCCCGTCGACCAGGTTGAAACAGTGCCGGACGCGCGGCGCGGGCACGCTCTCGCCGAAGAAGACCACATCGGGCTTGAGGATCCCGCCGCACGCCCCGCAGGCCACCACGCGGAAGGACGCCACCAGGGCGTCGGGCAGCTCGACGTCCCCGTCGGCGTTGCGCAGGGCGCCGTCCTCCGGGAAGGCGCCGTTCAGCGCGCGCAGGCGCCGGTCGAGGTCCTCGCGCGCGCTGCCCCGCCCGCAGCCGAGGCAGACCACCCGGTCGAGCCCGCCGTGCAGTTCCACCGCGTCCACGGTGCCGGCCGCCCGGTGCAGGCCGTCCACGTTCTGGGTGATCACCGCCGACACCAGGCCGCGGCGGCGCAGCTCCTCGACGGCCAGGTGCCCGGCGTTGGGGCGGGCCCCGGCGATCGAGCGCCACCCGGCGTGGCTGCGCGCCCAGTAGCGGCGCCGGGCCTCGGGGCTCCCGACGAACTCCTGGTAGGTCATCGGCGTCCGGCGGCGCAGGCTCCCGGTCGGGCCCCGGTAGTCGGGGATGCCCGACTCGGTGGACAGCCCCGCACCGGTCAGCACCGCCACGCCCCGGCCGGCCAGCAGCCGGGCGACCTCGCCCAGGGCGTCGTCCGTCGGGTCGGCCGCGCCGACCGCCGGCGGCTCGGGCAGCGGATCCAGGGGCATGCCCACAGCCTAGCGACGCGGCCCGGGGGGGGGGGGGGCGCCCCCCCCCCCCCCCCCCCCCGCCCCGGCCCGGGGGGCGGGGGGGGGCGGGCCCCCCCCCCGCGCGCCGGCCCCGCCC